>DASUON010000519.1:0-7260 GCA_036276615.1 Burkholderiaceae bacterium | reverse complement strand
GCCGCCAGCCAGACGCGCGACAAGGACGCCCTCACGCAAGAGGGCGTGGACAAGGTGCTGGCCGACCTGGCGGGCATGGGCTTTGACTACATCGTGTGCGACTCGCCCGCGGGCATCGAAACCGGTGCGCTGATGGCCATGCACTACGCCGACGAGGCGCTGGTGGTCACCAACCCCGAGGTGTCCAGCGTGCGCGACTCCGACCGCATTTTGGGCATGCTGGGCAGCAAGACCAAGCGCGCCATCGAGGGGGCCGAACCGGTGAAAGAGCACCTGCTCATCACCCGTTACAACCCGGGGCGCGTGCAGGACGGGCACATGCTGTCGCTGGAAGACATCCAGGACATCCTGCGCATCAAGCTCATTGGTGTCGTCCCCGAAAGCGAAAGCGTGCTGCAAGCGTCCAACCAGGGCACGCCCGCCGTGCACCTGGAGGGCACCGACGTGTCCGAGGCCTACAAGGACGTGGTGGCCCGCTTCCTGGGGGAAGAAAAGCCCCTGCGCTTCATTGAGGCGGAAAAGCCCGGCTTCTTCAAGCGCTTGTTCGGAGGACGCTGAGCCATGTCCTTCTTGTCATTTTTGATTGGCGAAAAGAAGAAGACCGCCAGCGTCGCCAAGGAGCGGCTGCAAATCATCCTGGCGCACGAGCGCTCGGGCCGCAACGCCGCCGAACCCGACTACCTGCCCGCGCTGCAGCGCGACCTGGTGGCCGTGATCAGCAAGTACATCAAGATCAACCCGGACGACATCAAGGTCCAGCTCGAACGCCAGGACAACCTGGAAGTGCTGGAAGTGAAGATTGAGCTGCCGGACAGCAAGTGATTCACGCGTAAGCCAGGCCCAATGGCAGTTCGCGGGCATCAATCCCCATGGATTGCAGTTCTCGTCTGAAATGGGTCATGGACAGAGGAAACACTTGGGCCACCAAACCGTACTGGTAGTCGTGTTGCTCAATCCATGGAGTGATATCAGGTTCAGCGACATCTGCGGGGTACAGAAAGCGACCTTCATACTCGCCTGCAAACTCGGCGTTGGCTGAGCCTTGCAGTGGCAAGGCGTGGGCCTTCAGCCGTATCAGCACCACCGCTTGCAGCGGTGCGCCTGCGGTTGCTGGCACTGCCAGCGCAACCTCAATCTCCTGGGCCAGCTCCAACTGAGCACTGGGTGCCATGGCTTCGCCCGGGTTTTTGCCGGAGAAAGCCACCACCCGCAAACTGCGCAGTGTGGGGCGCGGCATCAATGGCTTTGACATGGCACCCCCTCGGTTGCGACCGGGTACTTCCGAAATTCCTTGGGGTTGTATCGCGGGTCAGCAGTTTCTGCGGCACTTGCGCTGACGCGAACCCGTTGCACCGTGTTGAACCCCACGACCTTTGCACCGCCCTCACGAGGCAGCTCGGTGGTCAGACCCTTTTGTTCCACCAGAGTCCAAAACGCAGTCGGACTGCGTTGCACCAAGCGCAACAGCGTGTCCATGGCCTCCGACTGGGCCACGTCGTCGTTTTCATATTTGCTGAACGCCACCGGGCCACCGCCGAACAGCTTGGCCGCCTGAGCCTGTGTCAGCCTGTACTGCTTGCGCAAAGCGGTGATTTCTTCGCCCGTCAGCAAACCATCCACCTGCTTGCGAAAGGCCATCAGCACCCGCTTGTTCTGCTTGCTTTCGGCCATGCCCGCAAAGTCGGACGTGCAGGTGTCGCATTGCTTGTAGTGCAAAGCCAGTTCGGCCTTGTGGCCCTTGTACTCGTTCTCCACCATTTGCACCACGGCCTTCACATGGCCTTGTCCGCAAATGGGACACAACTCTTGTGTGCTCATCAGAGACCCCTTTCAAGCGTGGCAAGACACGATCAGCACCAACGCGCCGGTCTTGCTCACCGCAAACTTCAAAAAATAGTCCATGCGAACAGAACGTCCTGTGGCCGGAACTGTTTCCATGGCACTCACCGTGTAAGTATCACAAGCGGCGATGGCACCCTTGCCGTTTTCACACCATTCCGAATCCTTGTAGTCCTGCGGCTTGAGCGACAACAGCAATTCAGCCACACGTTCCAGATCGTCATCAAACCACTTGCGAACATCTTTGCGGCACTTTTCTGTCCAAGCCAGAAGTGCCTGCTCGTCTGCAGCCAGTGCTTGCACCCTTGTCAACTCGTAGAGCGGGCCACCGGCAATCTTGCTGCGCCCTTCCCATGGTTCGGGTGGACGCAGACTGTACTCTGAAACAACAAACATTTTTACCATAATGGTAATTTATGAGTGATGGGCTATGGGACCATCTAGCAACAGACACGAATGCCCTGTCCAGTGTTTTGTGGGTGGTTTGGCTTGGGGCCAGGCACTGACGCCGTTGGCCGTGTCGGAGGCCTTGCGCTCATAAACCATCCACGCGGCTCAACCGCGTTGGGTCCAGTGCATCAGGCCGCCACCTCTCGCGCGGCGATGGTGTACTTGAAGGTGTCGGGCGAGAGCGAGTCGAACTGACCGCTGGCGCTTTCGCCGTTGGGGTACATCAGGAACGGCAGGGTGGACGCGGCCGCGCTGCCGGGCAGGCGGATGTCGTGCGCCGTGTTCCAGCCCACCCAGTTGCCTTCCCAGTGGCCGAACAGCCCGGCGTTGACCGGGGCCACCACGCTGTGGCGGGGGTCCTTGATCCACTCCGCCGTTTCCTGGCGCATGACCTTGAGCACGTCCGCCGGGTCCATGGCCACCCAGCCGTGCCCGGCCAGGTAGACCTCGGCACGGCAGTGCTGGGCACCCTTCAGGCTGGCGCTGTTGGCCCCCAGTTCCTTGTAGCCAAAGGCCGATGGGGCCACGCGGATGCCGTACACGTCGCGGGCGGGCACGCCCACGGCGCGGCACAGGCCCACGAACAAGGCGTTCAGGTCGGCGCATTTGCCGCTCAGGTTGCCGGTTTCCAGCATGGCCTTGATGTCGCCGGTGCCGCAGCCGCGGGTCTTGGGTTCGCGATGGGCGTTGGCAATCACCCAGTCGTACAGGGCGCGGACCTTTTGCACGTCGGTGCGGGCCCCCCGGGTGGCGGCCAGCGCCGTCTGGCGCACGATGCCGTCCACGGGTTGCAGTTCGGTGGCGCTCAGCTCTGCCTTGAGCACGGCAGGGTCTTCCTGGGCGGCGGTCTTGGCCTGCCAGTCGATGCTGCGGTTGCGGGTTTCCACCACGCTGGTCAGGCTGATCGTGGGGGCGGTGATGCCGGGGGCGAACTCGGCGTGCAGCATGCGCACGCCTTGGCGGGGGTCAGCCACCAGCTTGGCCCGGGTGGCGTTGCCCTGCCAGCTGTGGTCCACGCTGCGTTGCCAGTCGGTGTCCAGGTCGGGCACGGGCAGCCACAGCTGGGTGGTGCCCTGGGGTTCGGCCACCTGCACGGTGGTGGTCAACTCGAAGCGACGCCAGGCGCTGGCTTGAGGGGCAAAACGGCGTTCTTGCGCGTGTGCGCCCAGCGGCAGGGCCATGGGCAGGGCTGCGGCCAAACCGGCTTGGAGCAGGCGGCGGCGTTGGAAGGGGTGTTGCATGGAAAAGTCCTTTGGGAAAAAGAGGTCAGTGGGCGGACAACACGGGGGCCAGCCACCGGCGGGCGTCGGTCCCCGTCCAGTCGACTTCACCCGTCACGGAAAAAACGGCTTGGCCATCGCGACCGATGACGATGGTGCTGGGGAACACGCGCACCCCGAAGGCTTTGGCCGCGGCTCCATCGCGGTCGCGCAGGATGGGCAGGTCCAACCCGGTTTCGTCGATGAAGCGCTGGATGGCGCCATCGGTCTCCCGAAAGTTGACCGCCACCACCTGAAAGCCCTGGTCGGCATGCCGTTGAGCCAGCAGCTCCATGGACGGCATTTCGGCGCGGCAGGGCTGGCACCAGCTGGCCCAGAAGTTGACCAGCACCACCTGGCGCTTGGCTTGGGCCAGGCTCCACGAACTGTCGCCCCAGCCGGGCAGCGTCAGGGCGGGGGTGGGGCGGTGGCGGGGCCAGGGCACGGGTTGGGGGCCTGGGGTGGCGAAGGCGGGCAGCCCCGTGCCGCAGCACAGCGCGACGGAGAGGGCAGACCGCAACACGTCGCGTCGGCGGCGGGGTGGGGTCAGGTCGGTTTCAGGCAAGGGCGGTGCCATGGGAGGGGGCATGGGTCATGGAGGGTGGGTCTGGGTGGCGATTCTGATAACTTCCGAGCATGCCTCATCCTGATCGCGGCTCTCGAGCAACGTTTTTGACCGCCGCCGACCCCGCGACGCTGCCGCCGCTGGTCCCCACCGCGGTGACCCGCTGGCACAAGAGCCAGGGCCAGGACCGGCCCCAGCCCGAACCCCGCGACGACGAGGTGGCCGCCGAGGTGCCCGTGGCCCTGGTGTTCAACGGCATTTCACACGCGGTGATGATGGCTACCCCTGCCGACCTCGCTGCCATGGCCGTGGGTTTTGCGCTGACCGAGGGCATTGTGGAACACCCCTCCGAGCTGCGCGACCTGGACGTGCAGACCCCGCTGGACTGCACGGCCCAGCAGGCGTGCAGCGTGCACCTCGACATTTCGCCCGAGCGCTTCCACCACCTGAAAGACCGCCGCCGCTCCCTGGAGGGCCGCACCGGTTGCGGCGTGTGCGGCATCGACAGCCTGCAAGCGCTGGACCTGCACCCGCCCGCCATGCCCACCCCCGACTGGCTGGCGACGGTGGACGCCGCCGCGGTGTTCCGGGCGTTTGAAGGGCTGGCCGCGCAGCAGCCGCTCAATGCCCGGGTGGGGTCGCTGCACGCCGCCGGCTGGGTGAGCCCGGAGGGCCAGCTGCGCCTGGTCCGCGAAGACGTGGGCCGACACAACGCGCTGGACAAACTGGTGGGCCAGCTGGCGCTGGAAGGTCGGCTGGGCGAGCCGGGGTTTGTGGTCATCACCAGCCGCACCAGCTTCGAGCTGGTGCGCAAATGCGCCCGCCTGTCCATCCCGCTGCTGGCCACCATTTCCGCCCCCACCAGCCTGGCCGTCCAGCTGGCGCAGGAATCCCGCATGCAGTTGTGGGGCCTGTGTCGCCCCACCCATGCCCAACGTTACGTCTGACCCCCATGCCCCTGCACATTGCCACCCCGCTCATCCCTTCCCTGGCCTTGTCGGCCCGCACCGGCCTGGAGGTGTGGCTCAAGCTGGAGGCCTTGCAGCCCTCGGGCTCGTTCAAGCTGCGGGGCGTGGGCCTGGCGTGCGAAACCCACGCCCGGCGTGGAGCGAAGCGCTTCATTTCCTCGTCCGGCGGCAACGCCGGCATTGCCGTGGCCTGTGCGGGCCGCAGCCTGGGGCTGCCGGTGGAGGTGGTGGTGCCCCAGACCACCTCGGCCCGCGCCCGCGAGCTGATCGCGCTGCACGGCGCCCGCCTGACGGTGCATGGCGCGTCGTGGCACGAGGCCAACGAGCTGGCGCAGTCCATGGTGGGCGAGGCGGACGCATTCATCCACCCCTTTGACGACCCGCTGCTGTGGGACGGCCATGCCACGCTGGTGGACGAGGTGGCCCAGGCCCGCGCGGCCACCGGGTTCGAGCCCGACGCCGTGCTGTTGTCGGTGGGCGGTGGCGGCCTGTTGTGTGGCGTGGTGCAGGGTTTGCACCGCAACGGTTGGGCGGGCGTGCCCGTGCTGGCCGCCGAAACCCGGGGCGCGGATTCGCTGGCGCAGTCCGTGGCCGCAGGGCAGCGGGTGAGCCTGCCCGCCATCACCAGCGTGGCCACCTCGCTGGGGGCGCGGCAGGTGTGTGAACAGGCCTGGGCCTGGACCACTCGCCACGCCATTCACCCCGCCGTGGTGAGCGACGCGCAGGCCCTGGCCGCGTGTGTGCAGTTCATGGACGACCACCGCCTGGTGGTCGAGCCCGCCTGTGGTGCGGCCCTGGCTGCGTTGGAGGTGCTGCCGACCGTGCTGCCCCAGGCCCGGCGTGTGCTGGTGGTGGTGTGTGGCGGCGTCACCGCCACGGCGACCGACCTGTGGGCCGCCGCGCCGCGTGGAGCGGTGCAGGGTTGATGATTAAAACTGCACACGGCGCTTTTTCTGATTGAAAAGTGTGCTATCAATTTTGGTGGGTTGCGATTTCAGCTTCGGGTAGAGGGCCGCAGAGGGTCCCGCGTTCGGCGTGGGCCACCTTTTGCAAGCGCTGTGCCACATGCCCGTGCACCCGTCGGCAAACCTGCGGCGGGGTGAGTGTTCGCGCAGGCCTCAGTGCTGGTGCCCGTGCACCCCGTGCACATGCTGGTGCGCAATCTCCTCGGCGCTGGCCGCACGCACGGCCATGACCTTGCAGCTGAACGTGAGCGCCTGGCCCGCCAGGGGGTGGTTGCCGTCCAGGTGCACCGTGGGGCCCTTGATCTTGACCACATTGAACACGGCGGGCCGACCGTCGCTGCCCATGCCCTGCAATTGGCCACCCACCTTCACGCCGGGCGGAAACTCGCTTTTGGGGATGGTGCGCACCAGGCCCTCGTCGCGGGGGCCAAAAGCGTCTTCCACCGACAGTTGCAACGTGGTGCTGTAACCCACGGCCTGGCCGTCGAGCGCGGCTTCCACCTTGGGGAAGATGTTTTCATAACCCCCGTGGAGGTAGGCCATGTCGCCATGGTCCAGGGGTTTGCCCTGGGGCGAGGTCACCTTGTAGCGGAGGGTGACGGCGGCGTCTTTGGTGATGTTCATGTGCGGGTGGCGTCAGTGCTGCAAAGGCGGGCATTGTCGGTGAACTGGCAAGTGGCTCGACGGGAATGCGATGAAAAAATGAGCCCCGCGCTTGATTGGCGATGGTTGTTTGCTATCAAATTAAATTTATAGCAAACTGTTTTAGAAAATCAAGCGGGGAGGCCGTTTTTTTTCTCAAATGCGTGCGGCTACTGCCACGTTCTTCGCCCGCTTCTTGCCCTGGGCGTTCAGCTCGACTTCAAACGTGACCCGCTGGCCAACATGTGGCCTGCTGCCACCGCGCGATGTGAAGGACTTGTTGATGTGGACGAAGATGGGCTGCCGCGCCCTGCGCGGGCTCAATGAACCCAAAGCCCCGGTCGTCTTGCCTGGATTGGAGGGTGCCTGTGAAGGGCATGGGGGCTCAACGCCCAAGGTAAGCGTCCGCTTGACCGACCAGTTAGGGATGGTCTGAAAAACTCAGTTTGAAGCGTGCTACGGCGGGCTGGTTTTTCATTGGATGGAATTTGGAGCGGCTTGGTCAGAGTTGGGTTGCGCATGGTCCCCATACACCCCCATTCCGTCTGGATTTGCGACCCTTTTGCCGTTTG
>DASUON010000518.1:0-4577 GCA_036276615.1 Burkholderiaceae bacterium | reverse complement strand
CGGCCTTTCGGCTGCTCTGACCTGAGCAAAGCCTTGGCGCAACCATTGCAGCCCTTCGATAATCCCCGCCATGTCTGAACGCGTCATTCCGGTCGTGGACCACCGCATGCAAACCCTGGCGGCCCATGTGCCCCCTGAGGGCATTGCCGCCACCGGGCTGTTGTCCGATGCGCTGGGCCGCCCTTTGCGCGACCTGCGCATCAGCGTCACCGACCGTTGCAACTTCCGCTGCAACTACTGCATGCCCAAGGAGGTGTTCGACAAGGACTACCCCTACCTGCCGCACAGTTCGCTGCTGTCGTTCGAGGAAATCACCCGGGTGGCCCGCAGCTTCGTGGCCCATGGCGTGCAAAAAATCCGCCTCACCGGGGGCGAGCCGCTGCTGCGCAAGAACATCGAAATCCTGGTGGACATGCTGGCTGCCCTGCGCACGCCCGACGGTCAACCACTGGACCTCACCCTCACCACCAACGGCAGCCTGCTGAAAAAGAAGGCCCAGGCGCTGAAAGACGCCGGGCTCAACCGCGTGACCGTCAGCCTGGACGGGCTGGACGACGCGGTGTTTCGCCGCATGAACGACGTGGACTTTCCGGTGGCCGACGTGCTCGATGGCCTGGCCGCGGCGCAGGCCGTGGGGCTGGGTGCCGCCGCCGATGGCCGCCCCTCGGGCCTGAAGGTCAACATGGTGGTCAAGCGCGGCACCAACGACGACCAGATCCTGCCCATGGCCCGGCATTTCCGGGGCAGCGGCATCACCCTGCGTTTCATCGAGTACATGGACGTGGGCGCCACCAACGGCTGGCGCATGGACGAAGTGCTGCCCAGCGCCGAGGTGGTGCAGCGCATCCATGCCGAGCTGCCGCTGGTGCCCCTGGACCCGTCGGCCCCGGGCGAAACCGCCGAGCGCTGGGGTTATGCAGGACCCGACGGACAGCACGACCCCGCCCTGGGCGAAATCGGCGTCATCAGCAGCGTGACCCAGGCCTTTTGCGGTGACTGCAACCGCGCCCGCCTGTCCACCGAGGGCAAGCTGTTCCTGTGCCTGTTCGCCACCCAGGGGCACGACCTGCGCGAACTGCTGCGCGGCACCCACACCCACCCAGGCTCGCTGGCCCGCCCCGCCAGCGATGCCGAACTGGCCAGCGCCATTGCCGCCATCTGGCAGGGCCGCAGCGACCGCTACTCGCAACTGCGCGCCAGCCTGCCCCCCGACGTGGCCCAGGTGTCGGGACGGCGCATCGAGATGAGTTACATCGGCGGCTGATTTACTTCTTTATTTGTAGCAAACAAATCAAACAAATAAAGCGATGAACATCAAAAACATTGAACAAATTGCCGCTGAACTCCAGGGGTATGACCCGCAAGCGCTGAGTGCCGACGCGGTGGGAGACTTCCTGGCCCGGCTGGTGCAGCCGCTCGGCACACTGGACACACCCGCCGCCGCCACCGAAACCCTGCCGTTGATGCAGGCCCACCACCGCATCCTGGCGGCGGACATCGTGTCGCCCGTCAGCGTGCCGCCCCACGACAACTCGGCCATGGACGGTTACGCCTTCGACAGCCGGGTGTTCCAGACCCTGGCCCCAGGCCAGCCCCTGGTGCTGCACCCGGTGGGGCCCACGGCCTTCGCAGGCAAGGCCTGGCAAGGCGAGGTGGACACCGTCACCCGCCACGAGTGCGTGAAGATCATGACCGGGGCCATCATGCCCGCCGGGCTGGACACGGTGGTGCCGCAGGAGCTGACCCAACCCGGCCCCGACGGCACGGTGACCGTGCCCGCCGGGGTGGTGCAACCCGGTGACAACCGCCGCCTGATGGGCGAAGACCTGATGCAAGGCCGCCCCGCCTTGCACGCCGGACAGCGCCTCACCCCCGCGGCCCTGGGCCTGGCCGCCAGCCTGGGCCTGCCCACCGTGACCGTGTGGCGGCGGCTGAAGGTGGCCTACTTCTCCACGGGCGACGAAATCCTCAGCCTGGGTGATGCCCCCCGCGAAGGCGCGGTGTATGACAGCAACCGCTACACCGTGTTCGGGCTGCTGCAACGCCTGGGCTGCGAGGTGCTGGACCTGGGCGTGGTCCGGGACGAACCCGGGGCCTTGGAAGCCACCTTCCGCCGGGCAGCGGCGGAGGCCGACGCCATCATCACCAGCGGCGGGGTCAGCGTGGGCGAGGCCGACCACACCAAGGCCGTCATGAAGCAGTTGGCCGCTGCCGACCCCAGTGGCCAGAGTGGCGTGGCCTTCTGGCGCATTGCCATGCGCCCGGGCCGCCCCATGGCCGTGGGCCGCTTTGGCCGCACCGTTCTGTTTGGCCTGCCGGGCAACCCGGTGGCGGTGATGGTCACCTTCCTGGCCTTTGTGCGCCCGGCGCTGCTGCGCATGATGGGTTGCCAAAGCTGTGCGCCGGTGATGCTCAAGGCCCGCAGCCTGGAGCCCCTGCGCAAAAAGCCGGGCCGCACCGAATACCAACGCGGCACCGTGTCCACCGCCGCCGACGGCAGCCTGCAGGTGCGCACCACGGGCAACCAGGGCTCGGGGGTGTTGCGCTCCATGGTGGAAGCCAATGGCCTCATCGTGCTGCACCACCACCAAGGCAGCGTGCAGGTGGGCGACGAGGTGGACGTGATGATGTTCGAAGGGGCGCTGGGATGAGCCCCGGCCACACCCGGCCTCCTGACAGCGGCTGGACCCGGCCCCTGGACGACGCCACGCCGTCCAGCGGACTGGACCACTGGCGAGAGGACATGCTGCTGACCATGCTGGGTGTGGCGCTGCCCCTGGGCAGTTTCCTGGTGATGCTGGGCATTGCCGTGGCGCTCTACAAGAACGACCTGGTCATGGTGGTGACCGATGTGGTGGCCTGGGGCCTGTTGCTGGCGCTCCACCACTACCGCCACCTGTCACACCAGGTGCGCGCCAGTGGCGTGGTGCTGCTGGTCGCCGGGGTGGGGGTGTCGTTCATGGTGAGCCGCATCGGGGCCTATGGCCTGCTGTGGCTGTCCGCCGTTCCGGTCATGGCGGCCTTGTTCCTGGGGCGCTGGATGGCGCTGCGCCTGGTGGCCCTGATCGGCCTGGGCGTGTTTGGCTGGGCCTGGTGGGCCGACATCCCCCTGGAAGCCGAACCCCTGGTGGACGAACCCGCGCTGAAGTGGGGCCTGCTGGCCTTCAACTTCATCACCATCAACACCCTCATTGCCGTGTCAGCGGCGGTGTTGCTCAGGCGTTTGGATGCCGCCCTGGGCGAGGCCCGCGCAGCCCAGGAGGCCCACCGCCGATTGGCCGAAAGCGACAACCTCACCGGCTTGCCCAACCGGCGCATGCTGCACGACCAATTGCGCCACACCCTGCTGCGCAGCCGACAGGTGGGCGAAGCATCGGCCGTGCTGTTCATTGACGTGGACAACTTCAAGGACGTGAACGACACCTACGGCCACCTGGAAGGTGACCAGGTGCTCATCCAGGTGGCCCAGCGACTGACGGGCGAGGTGAGCGCCCCTTCCCTGGTGGCTCGCAGCGGAGGGGACGAGTTCGTGGTGCTGTTCCGCCCCCCCCAGGACCCGGGGCAGGACATCCGCACCCAGGTGCTGCAGCTGACCCAGCGGCTGCGCCAGTGCTTGGAGCAACCCATGAACCTGGCCGGGGGCATCCACTACCACGTCAACACCTCCATTGGCGTCAGCCTGCTCAACCGGCCCCACATGACGGTGGACGACGTGATGCGCGAAGCCGACACCGCCATGTACCGTGCCAAGGCCCTGGGCCGCAACCAAGTGGCTTTTTTCGAGCCCGCCATGCGCGAAGCGCTGGTGGACCGCATGCAACTGGAACACGACCTGGGGCAGGCCATCCAGACCGGCGGTCTTCACATCGCCGTGCAATCCCAGGTCGATGCGCAGCACCAGGTGGTGGGGGCCGAAGTCCTGGTCCGCTGGACCCACCCCACCCGCGGACCGCTGTCGCCCGCCCGCTTCATCCCGCTGGCCGAACACAGCGGGCTGGTGCTCCCCCTGGGAGACTGGGTGCTGGAGCAAGCCTGCAAGCTGGCGCAAGAGCTGCAACAACGCGGCGTGACCTGCCCGCTGGCCATCAACATCAGTGCCAAACAGTTCCACCAGCCAGGGTTCGACCAACACCTGCTGTCGGCCCTGAAACGGCACGGCGTGCCGCCCTCTTCGCTCATGCTGGAGGTGACCGAATCGCTGCTGGTGACCGACCAGACCGACACCATTGCCGCCATGAACCGCCTGGCAGACCAGGGCATCCGCTTCTCCATTGACGACTTCGGCACCGGCTATTCCAGCCTGAGCTACCTGAAAAAGCTGCCCCTGCACGAGCTGAAGATCGACCGCAGCTTTGTGGACGACTTGCCGCACGACGCCAACGACGTGGCCATCGTGGACACCATCCTCTCCATGGCGCGGGTGCTGGGGCTGGAGGTGGTGGCCGAAGGGGTCGAAACCCAAGACCAGGCCGACTTTCTGCTGGCCCACGGTTGCCATGGGCTGCAGGGCTTTTTGTTCAGCCGACCACAGCCCCCCGAGGACTGGCTGGCCAGCCTGCCCACCACGCCCCCAACAC
>DASUON010000517.1:0-2928 GCA_036276615.1 Burkholderiaceae bacterium | reverse complement strand
TCAATGGCGTCCAGCAAGCCAGTTAGATTGGCGGGCACAAGGCTGGCGGTTTCCGAATACTGAAGTTCTGCGATTTCGAGTCCGACAAGTGGCAGCTCAGCGAGCGCAGAGCACACGGCTCCCAGCGCTGCAAGCGAAAGTCCGCCAGGAACAGAAAAATCCGTTGGTACAGAGCCAGGAGCAAGAACATCGCAATCCAGATGCACGTATACCTTGCGTCTACCGATGGCCTGAACAATTGTCCCGGGAAGGTCGGCACTGTCGGCGCGAATCAAGCGCACCTTGCCGGACTCTATGAGGTCCAGCTCAAATGGATCGATGTCGCGGGAGCCGACCAGAATGATGTTCTCCAGCAAGAGGTTTCCGCCGAATCCGCTGTTCCAAAGTCCTGCTGGCCCGGACAGGGCTAGGCCACCGAGGTAACCAGTCGCGCTTGACGCTGGTGTATTCAAGTCTGCATGGGCATCGCACCAAACCACACACACGTCCGGGTGTGCTGCAACCACCCTTGGAACCGTTGCAATTGCAGCAGCGCAGCGTGTCAGTACGGTGATGGAGCGGTGGTGGAGTCGAAGTTGCGTTGAGATGTGTTCCGCCAGTTCTTGCAGGTCGGCTTTGGCGGCCGCGAGTTCTGTGGCCCAGTCGGTGATCAGGGCCTGCGCCGGTACGCCAACGGAAGCGAGGGGAAGTTTGAGGCGCCGGGCCAGTTGGGCAGCAAGCGCCAGTGCGCCGGGCATTGCCAAGTTGTTGCGATCGCCTGCGAGACCCTGGTAGGCGGTGACGGGGGTTGGCATGGGTGGGCTTTGTGGAGGTGTGTGCGGTGCTGTGGGCGGCGACGCCCAAAACTCTGCGCATCCCAGCCACCGCGGCGATTATGTCCAGCGCCAGAGCCCCCTGGCTTCCCCCATTTGAGGGATGTGTGGCCCTTTGACACGCGGCCCAACGCCGTGAACACTTGGCCCCCTTTTTGCTGGCGTGCCTGCGAAACGTGTCCCTGTGCGGCAGGGCAATGCCTTGGGGGAGCCGTTCCGCCCAGGCTGGCCCTGCCGCTGTGTGCCTTCTACGCGGTGGCCGGGGTCCTGGTGTGTGGGGTGCTGTATGTTCGCCACAGCCGTTGTGGTGCGTGCCAGCGGTTTGTTCCGTTGAACCATGACCCTGCGTGGTCTGCCGCTTATTGCCCTCAATGCGGCAATACGCTTTCAAACAAAGCGTGAGCAGCTATAGTTTTTGCATGTCCACCTTCACCCGTCGCCGTGTCTTTCTGGCTGGTGCGCTGTCGCCGCTGCTGGCGTCTTGTGCGAACGACCTGGTCGCCCTGCGCGAGCGTCCGGTGGACGAGCTGGCCCAGGCGCTGAACGTCTGTGCGGTGGCCTACACCGTGCTGCGGGGCGGTGTGCCAGCGCCGTCGGTGGCCTTGTCGGGGTGCGGTGCTGCTTCCGGGGCGCAAGGTGGCATTTTTCAGGCGGCGTCCCTCACCAAGCCGGTGGTGGCGTATGCGGCCTTGCAGCTGGCGCTGGCGGGGCGGTTGGACCTGGACGCCCCCGTGTCCCTCCACCTGCCCGCCGGGTACCGGCACTTTCACCACGCCTTGGCGCGTGGCCCGGCGGATGCCCACGACGTGGTGCCCGCCTCGGTGCTCAGCCGCATGACGGTGGGCCAGTTGCTTCACCACACGGCGGGCTTGCCCAACTGGAGCAACGGCGCGTTGTTGCTCCAGTCGCCACCGGGAGAACGCTGGAGCTATTCGGGCGAAGGGTTTGCCATTCTTCAGGCGGTGCTGGAGGCCGTCACCCAAACGGAACTCTCGGCCCACCTGGATGCCCAGGTGTTCCGCCCCCTGGGCATGGCCGACAGCAGCCTGGTGTGGCGCGATGCGTTGGCCGCACGGGCGGTCAGCGGCACCACGGCCTTGGGCTCGGCGCGGCAGCTGCGCTTCAGCCACGCGGTGGCCGCGGCCTCGCTCTACACCACGGCGGCGGACTATGCGCGCTTCATGGCGGCGCTGCTGGCCAACCCGGAAATGCTGGCCAGGGTGCTGGCTCGCCCGGTGGAGGTGGACCGGGCGCTGGGGCTTCTGTGGGGGGCGGGCTGGGGCGTGGAGCAAACGCCAGAAGGCCCTTTCCTCTGGCAGTGGGGCAACAACCCGGGGTTCCGGGCGTTTGCCATGGCCTCGGTGGCCCGCAAAGACGGGTTCGTGCTGCTCACCAACAGCGACCGCGGCATGCCCCTGGCCGCGTCGCTGGCACGAACCGTCTTGCCCACGGCGGAACACCACGCGTTCCGCTTTTCGTGGGTGGGGTAGGTCAGCGCTCGATGCGCAGCATCTCCGTGCCGTCGCCCGCGGTCAGCAGGCCGCTTTGCGTGTACACGCCCAGCTTGGCGCGGGTGTCGGTGATGTCCAGGTTGCGCATGGTCAGCTGGCCAATGCGGTCCAGCGGCGTGAACGGCGCGTTTTCCACCTTTTCCATGCTCAGGCGCTCGGGCGCGTAGGTCAGGTTGGGCGACTCGGTGTTGACGATGCTGTAGTCGTTGCCGCGGCGCAGTTCCAGCGTCACTTCGCCGGTGATGGCGCGGGCCACCCAGCGTTGGGCGGTTTCGCGCAGCATCAGGGCTTGGGGGTCGAACCAGCGGCCTTGGTACAGCAGGCGGCCCAGCTTCAGGCCGTTGACGCGGTACTGCTCGATGGTGTCCTCGTTGTGGATGCCGGTCACCAGGCGTTCGTAGGCAATGTGCAGCAGCGCCATGCCGGGGGCTTCGTAAATGCCGCGGCTCTTGGCTTCGATGATGCGGTTCTCGATCTGGTCGCTCATGCCCAGACCGTGGCGGCCACCGATGCGGTTGGCCTCCAGCATCAGTTCCACGGCGTCGGTGTATTCCACGCCGTTCAGGGCCACGGGGCGGCCTTCGACAAAGCGCACGCGCACTTCT
>DASUON010000516.1:0-13562 GCA_036276615.1 Burkholderiaceae bacterium | reverse complement strand
GACACCGTGCAGGCGTTCTGGGTGTAGTGCCCGCTGTTGTGCGGGCGCGGGGCCATTTCGTTGACCACCAGCGCACCGTGTTCGCTGCCGTCGTCGATCACGAAGAACTCGACGCACAGCACCCCCACGTAGTGCAGGTGGTTTGCAATGAATTTTGCAGCGCTCACCGCTTTCTCTGAAAGCGCTGGGGGCAGATTTTGTTCAAAAACCTCGGTGACTGCCAGGATGCCGTCGCGGTGCAGGTTGCGCTGCACGGGGAAGCTCACCACCTGGCCGTCGGCCCCGCGCGCCACGATGACCGAACACTCGGCCTGCAAGGGCAGCATCTTTTCCAGCACGCAGGGCACACGGCCCAGGCGGTCCCAGGCGGCGGCCAGTTCCTCGCGGGTGCTCACCCGCACCTGGCCCTTGCCGTCGTAGCCCAGGCGGGCGGTTTTCAGGATGCCGGGCAGCAGGTCGGCGGGCACGGCGGCCAGCAGCTCGGGCGTGTCGATGGCGGCATAGGGCGCGGGGAACACCGCCTGCCCGGGGTGGGCCTGGGCCACGGCCACGAACAAGGCCTTTTCCTTCACCCGGTCTTGCGCCACGGCCACGCACGAGGCCGCCGGGGCCACCGGGCGGTGGGCGCCCAGGGTCAGCAGGGCGGGGGCGGGGACGTTTTCAAACTCGGTGGTGATGGCGTCGCAACGCTGCATCAGCTGGGCCAGGCCCTGCTCGTCGTCGTACGCGGTCTGGATGTGGTAGTGGCTCACGCGCCCGGCGGGGCTGGCCGGATCGGGGTCCAGCACCGCGGTGAAGTAGCCCATGGCCTGGGCGGCATGGACAAACATGCGGCCCAGTTGGCCGCCGCCCATCACGCCCAGCGTGAGTTGCTGGCCACGGGGGGAGGTGCTGCCGGGGAGGAGGGGTTGGTTCATGCGGACTCCTCAGGCGGACACGGGCGGCACCACCATGGCCCGGGCGGCCTCGGTCTGGGCGGCGCGGAAGGCGGTCAGTTGCTGGCGCAGCGCGGGCTGGGTGGTGGCCAGCATGGCCACGGCAAACAGCGCGGCGTTGGCGGCCCCGGCGGTGCCGATGGCGAAGGTGGCCACCGGGATGCCCTTGGGCATCTGCACGATGCTGTGCAGCGAGTCCACGCCTTGCAGGTGGCGGCTGGCCACGGGCACGCCCAGCACGGGCACCTCGGTCTTGGCGGCCAGCATGCCCGGCAGGTGGGCGGCCCCACCGGCCCCGGCGATGATGGCGGAGAGGCCCCGGGCGGCTGCGCTTTCGGCGTAGGCAAACAGGTCGTCGGGCATGCGGTGGGCCGAGACCACGCGGGCCTCGTGCGCAATGCCGAACTGCTTGAGGATGTCCACCGCGTGCTGCAGGGTGTCCCAGTCGCTGGACGAGCCCATGACCACACCCACCTGGATGGCGGCCTGGGACGAAGACGGGGGGGTTGCAGTGGCGGTGGTCATGGTGTGCGGCGGGCCTTCCGGTAAAGTTCGGATTCTACTTTTTGCCCCCCACACCACAGGTGCTGACATGATCGACGTGACGCTGGCCAATTTTGAAACCGAGGTGGTGGAAGCCTCCAAAACCGTGCCCGTGCTGGTGGACTTCTGGGCCCCCTGGTGCGGCCCGTGCAAGTCACTGGGGCCGGTGCTGGAGAAGGTGGAAGAGGCCTACAACGGCCGCTTCAAGCTGGTGAAGATCAACTCCGACGACGAGCAGGAGCTGGCCGGGGCCTTTGGCATCCGCAGCATCCCCACCTGCGTGCTGATGAAAGACGGCCAGCCGGTGGACGGCTTCATGGGCGCGTTGCCCGAGGGGCAGGTGAAAGCCTTCCTGGACAAACACGTGCCCGCCGAAAACGAACTGGCCGCCGAAGCCGAGGAAGAAGAAGCCCTGGAGGCCCTGGCCGATGGCGACGTGGCCACCGCCCTGGCCAAGCTGCAAGAGGCCGTGGACACCGACCCGAACAACGACGACGCCCGCTTCGACCTGGTCAAGCTGCTGTTGCAACAGGGCCTGGACGACGAGGCCAAGGTGGCGTTTGCGCCGGTCATCGCCAAGTCGGCCGGGGTGCGCAGGCTGGATGCGCTGAACCATTGGATCAAAGCTATCGATTCAGTAGCTGCTCACGCTTCTGAAGAAAGCGCTGAGGCCGATTTTTCTTCAAAAATTGCGGCCAACAAGCGTGACTTTGACGCCCGCTTTGGCCTGGCCCAGCTGCGCATGGCCCAGCAGCGCTGGACCGACGCCATGGACGAGCTGCTGGACATTCTCATGCGCGACAAGGCCTGGAGCAGCGACCTGGCACGCAAGACCTACGTGGCCATCCTGGACCTGATCGAACCGCCCAAACCCAAGGTGGCCGAGGGCCAGATTCCGCCCGAAGACCCCACCGTGGCCACCTACCGCCGCCGCCTGTCCAGTGTGGTGTTGAGCTGAGCATGGCGTCAGCGGCGTCCACGGTGCCGGTGGCTGCGCCCGCCGAGGCCCTGGCCCGGCTGCGCCAGCAGCTGGCCCAGGCGCAGGCCGAGGGTCGCCGGTTCCTGCTGGGGCTGGTGGGGGCGCCCGGTGCGGGCAAGTCCACGCTGGCGCAGGCGCTGGTTGAGGGCCTGAACGCGGCGGGCGACAGCGCCTGCCTGGTGCCCATGGACGGTTTCCACCTGGCCCAGGCCGAGCTGGAACGCCTGGGTCGCGTCGAGCGCAAGGGCGCCCCGGACACCTTTGACGCCCACGGCTACGTGGCCCTGCTGCGTCGGCTGCGCACGCCGTTGCCGGATGAGGTGGTGTACGCCCCTGAATTCCGCCGCGAGTTGGAAGAACCCGTGGCCGGGGCGCTGGCGGCGCCGCCCGCCATGCCCTGCGTGGTCACCGAAGGCAACTACCTGCTGATGGACACCCCCGGCTGGCGCGAGGTGCGCCCGCTGCTGGACGAGGTGTGGTACGTGGAAACCGACGACGCACTGCGCGTGCAGCGCCTGGTGGCTCGCCACCAGCAATTTGGCCGCAGCGCCGATGCGGCGCAGGCCTGGGTGATGCGCTCGGACGAGGCCAATGCCCGCCTGATCGAGGCCACCCGGCCACGGGCTGACCGGGTGTGGCGCTGGGGCGTGGGCTGGGTGGCCTGAGCCGCCGGAGGCGCCAGAGTCGCTTGCGTCAGCCCACCAACTGGGTGAGCGCCTCGCGGTACTTGGCCGCGGTGTTTTCAATCACGTCCTTGGGCAGGTGGGGGGCCGGGGCGGTCTTGTCCCACAACACGCCGCCCACCTTGGCGGTTTCCAGCCAGTCGCGCAGGAACTGCTTGTCGTAGCTGGGGGGGTTCTGGCCTTCGGCGTACTGGTTGGCGGGCCAGTAGCGCGACGAGTCGGGGGTGAGCACCTCGTCCATCAGCACCAGGGTGCCGTCGGTGTCCAGCCCGAACTCGAACTTGGTGTCGGCAATGATCATGCCCTTGGTCAGGGCGATTTCGGCGGCGGCGCTGTAGAGGCGGATGGAGATGTCGCGGATGCGGGTGGCCAGGTCCAGGCCGATCATCTCGACCGTGCGCTCGAAGGTGATGTTTTCGTCGTGTTCACCCACGGCGGCCTTGGCGGCGGGGGTGTAAATGGGCTGGGGCAGCTTGCTGGCGTTCTTCAGGCCCTCGGGCAGGGGCACGCCGCACACGCTGCGGCTGTCCTGGTATTCCTTCCAGCCGCTGCCGGCCAGGTAGCCACGCACCACGGCCTCGACGGGGATGGGCTTCAGGCGCTTGACCAGCATGGAGCGGCCCTGCACTTGCGGCACTTCGGCGGGGGTGACCACGCTCTCGGGCGCGTCGCCAGTGAGGTGGATGGGGCAGATGTTGAGGCCGTTGGGGCCCAGCTTGTCAAACCAGAACAGGGCCATGCGCGTCAGCAGCTCGCCCTTGCCGGGGATGGGTTCGCCCATGATCACGTCGAAGGCGCTGATGCGGTCGGAGGCCACCATCAGGATGCGGTCATCGCCCACGGCGTAGTTGTCGCGCACCTTGCCGCGGGCCAGCAGTGGCAGGGAGGTGAGGGCGGAGGTGTGCAGGGCAGCGGTCATGGCGGAATGGACTGAGGGGCAGAAAGCGCAGGGCGCGCAACGGAAAGAAGGCCGATTATCTCAACTCAGGGGGGTGGCCCAGGGCAGGCGGGTGCCGGGTTTTTTCGGCCTTGTGGGTGTAGAGCAGGGTGTCGGCATGCTCCAGCCAGCGTTCGTGGCTGGGCAGCGAGGGGTCCAGGGGGCTGATGCCGAAGGACAGCTCCAGGCGCAGACCGGGCACCAGGGCGTTCAGCCTGGCGTCCATCAGGGCCTGGGCGCGTGCCACGTAGCCCTGGGCCTGTTCGGGCGAGGCGTCCATCAGCACGGTGGCGAATTCGTCGCCCCCCAGGCGGGCCACCACGTCGCCCTGGCGGGCGGCTTCGGCCAGGGCGGCGGCGGTCTCGCGGATCACCGCGTCGCCCATGCTGTGACCGTGGGTGTCGTTGACGGCCTTGAAGTCGTCGGCATCACTCAGCACCAGGGTGACGGTGCGCGGGGTGCGTTGCGCCTGGTGGAAGGTCTGTTTCAAGCAGGCATCCAGGTGGCGGCGGTTGTGCACGCCCGAGAGCGGGTCGTGTTCGCTGAGGTAGCGCAGCTCCCGCTGCTTGCGCTTGAGGTGCATGGCCAGCCGGTGCAGGGTCTGCCCCATCAGCAGCGGGTAGCCCACGATCAGGGTCGCGGCGGCCCACTGGGCCTGCAGGCTGCTTTCCGGTTGAACGTGCCAGCCCCAGACCAGGGCCCCCAGGGCCACCCCGGCCAAGTTGCCCATCCACGCCACCCAGACCAGCCGCAGCCCACCGACGGTGATGTTGCTCAGCGAGGTGGCCATGGCCAGGGCAATGCAGGGCACCAGACTGAACTGGATGGCCACCATCCAGAACCCGGCGTGCATGGCGTCCACCCACAGGTTGAGGTATTCGGCCCGCAGCGGGTTGGCCGATTGGATGGCCCAGAAGTAGGCGATCTGCGGCCACAGCAGCATGAAATACACCGCGGCCCAGGGGTAGACGGGGTTGTGCCCCAGGTCGGGCAGGCTGCCCAGGATGCAAATGCCGCACAGCAGCACCCCGACGCTGCGGGGCAGTCGGTTGCGCCGCACCAGGTGGGTGCCGCGCGCCACCGGGTGGTCGCTCAGTCCACCCGGCATACCTTGAGCATGTTGGTGCCGCCGGGGGCGCCCATGGGCTCGCCGCAGGTGATGGTGTAGAGGTCGCCGCTGCGCAGGGCGCCGTTGAGTTTCAGGCTGGCTTCGGCCTGGGCCAGGGCGGTGTCGCGGTCGGAGCTGGTGTCCATGCGCAGCGGGCGCACGTTGCGGTAGAGCGCCATCTTGCGTTGGCTGGCCACCGTGGAGGTGAGGGCGTAGATGGGGATGCCCGCGTTCTGGCGGCTCATCCACAGCGCGGTGGAGCCCGACTCGGTGAGCGCCACGATGGCCTTGGCCCCCAGGTGGTAAGCGGTGAACAGCGCGCCCATGGCAATGGACTGGTCGATGCGGGCAAAGGTCTGGCCGGCAAAGCTGGCGTCCAGGTCGCCGTGGTGGGCCTGCTCGGCCACCAGGCAGATGTTGGCCATTTCCCGCACGGTCTCCAGCGGGAACTTGCCCGCGGCGGTTTCGGCGCTGAGCATCACGGCGTCGGTGCCATCGAGCACGGCGTTGGCCACGTCGCTCACCTCGGCGCGGGTGGGCACCGGGGCGTGGATCATGCTTTCCATCATCTGGGTGGCGGTGATGGCCACCTTGTCGTGCTCGCGGGCGAGCTTGATCATGCGTTTTTGCAGCGCAGGCACGGCGGCGTTGCCCACTTCCACGGCCAGGTCGCCGCGGGCCACCATGATGCCGTCGCTGACCTTGAGGATGTTGTCCAGCTCGGGAATGGCCTCGGCCCGCTCGATCTTGGCGATCAGCCCCGGGCGGTGACCGTCAGTGCACGCCACGTTGCACAGCTGGCGGGCCAGTTCCATGTCGGTGGCGTTTTTGGGGAAGCTCACGGCCACGTAATCGGCCTTGAGGGCCATGGCGGTGCGGATGTCGTCCATGTCCTTGGCCGTCAGGGCCGGGGCGGTCAGGCCGCCGCCCTGTTTGTTGATGCCCTTGTTGTTGGACAGCTCGCCGCCCATCACCACCGTGGTGTGCACGGCGGCCCCGCGCACGGCATCGACCTTGAGCACGATGAGGCCATCGTTGAGCAGCAGGGTGTCGCCGGGTTTGACGTCGCGGGGCAGCTCCTTGTAGTCCAGCCCCACGCCGCCGAGGTCACCGGGTTCGGTGCGGGCGGCGTCCAGCACGAACGGGGCACCGTTTTCCAGCATGACCTTGCCGTCGGCAAACTTGCCCACACGAATCTTGGGGCCTTGCAGGTCGGCCATGATGGCCACTTCCACCCCGGCGCGCTGGGCGGCTTCACGCACCATCGTGGCACGGTCGATGTGGTCCTGTGCCTTGCCGTGCGAGAAGTTGAGCCGCACCACGTTGACCCCGGCGCGGATCATGGCCTCCAGCATGTCGGGGTGGCTGGACGCAGGGCCGAGGGTGGCAACAATTTTGGTGGCGCGGGGCATGAACAAGGTCTCCGAGGGGATGGGGGTGCCGTGGCACCACGGGCGTTGGGTTCGAGTTTGTTTTGATTATGGGCCGTCCCCGTTACCTGGGGGTTACCGGTTGGCGTCAGGTCCGTGTGGGCCATGCGGCGGACACTGTTTGGGCACAAAATGTGCTCAACCGCGGTCATCTTTTCCGAGCAACTTTCCATGAGCGACACCCCCTTCGACTCCCAGCCCATGTTGGACGATGCCGTGCTGGACGAACTCAAGGACATGCTGGACGATGCCCTGAGCGAGATCGTCGTCGGCTTCCTGGGCGGGCTGGACGCCGAGGTCCAAGCCATCGAGCAGGCCTTGGCCCCCGGCGGAGCGGCGCTGCGTGCGGCGGCCCATTCCCTCAAGGGCAGTGCGGGCAACCTGGGCGCACGGCGGCTGGCGGCCTTGGCGTCCGCGGTGGAAAAGGCGGCGCTGGCGGGGGACGCGGCCACCTGTCAGGCCCTGGTGCCCGGTCTGCGCGCGGTGGCCGACGATTCCCGCCAGGCCCTCACGGCCTATCTGGAGCGGGGTTGACGCCGGAGGACCCGGCGCGAGGGCGTCATTCGCCGGGTGAATGAAGGAAGTGGGGGGCCACCGCCTCGATGTCGGTGGCGGTGATGGGCTTGCTGATGAAATAACCCTGGATTTCGGTGGCCCCCAGGGCCTCCATGAAGTCGCACTGGCGCTGGGTTTCCACCCCTTCGGCAATGGTGGTCAGCTGCAGCGAGTGGGCAATGGTGGTGATGGCCCGGACCACGGCGCGGTCGGTTTCGGTTTCGGTCACGCGGCTCACAAACGCCCGGTCGATCTTGATGGTGTCCACGGGGAAGCGCAGCAGGTATTCCAGCGACGAATGGCCAATGCCAAAGTCGTCCAGCGCCACCTTGAAACCGCCTTTGCGCAGCTTGCCCAGCAGGTCGATGGCGCGGTCGGGGTCCTGCATGGCCAGGCTTTCGGTGATTTCGAACTCCACCAGCTCGGGGCGCACCTGGCTGTGGTGCACGGCGTCCTCGATCAGGTCGTACAGGTCGCGGCCCATGAACTGCCGGGGCGACAGGTTGATGGCCACCCGCAGGGGCAGACCGGCGTCGTCCCAGGCCTTGGCCTGGCGGCAGGCCTCCTGGATCACCCAGTTGCCCACCTCGTGGATCAGCCCCAGGTCTTCCAGCAGGGGAATGAACTGCACCGGGGGCACCGTGCCGCGGGTGGGGTGTTTCCAGCGCAGCAGCGACTCCACCCCCACCACCCGTCGGCTGCGCAAGGCCACCTGGGGTTGGTAGTACAGCTCGAACTGGTGGTTCTTGAGCGCCTTGCGCAGGTCGGTCTCCACGTCCAGCGAGGCAAAGCGGCGGGGGCCGCCGTTCTGGCCGTCGTGCTTGAGGGACTTGAAACCCTGGGCGCGGGCCAGTCCTTGCGCCTCCTTGGCCAGGGTCAGCAGTTGTTCGACCTCGCGCCCGTGTTGGGGGTGCAGGGCCAAACCCGCGCAGACCGACACGAACACCTCCTGCCCGTCGATGAGGAAGGGCACGTCCAGCGATTGCAGCACCCGTTCCAGCCGCTCATCGGTGTCGGCCTCGTCGCGGCCCCGCACGGCCAGCGCAAATTCATCGCCACCCACCCGGGCCAGACCCACATACCCCGTGGTGGCGTTTTTGAGGCGCTGGCCCACCTGCACCAGCAGCGCGTCACCGGCATGCTCCCCAAAGGTTTCGTTGACGCGATGGAAGCGCGCCAGGTTGAGCCAGCCCACGGCCAGCACGTCCTGGCCCAGGTCGGGGCCGGCCACTGCTTCGCGCACCTGGCGCACGAACATGCGCCGGTTGGCCAGGCCGGTCAGCTCGTCGTGCAGGGCCAGGTAGTCCACCAGGGCCTGGGTGCGGCGGGAGTCGGTCACGTTCTGGAAGGCGCCGAACACCCGGATGTTGGCGGGGCGGTCGTGGTCTTCGGGCCATTCACCGGTCATGGTGACGATGCGCTCGCCACTGTGGCTCCGGTCAGTCAGGCGGAACTCGATGTCCAACCGGGCGTTGGCGTTGGACAGGCCGCGAAAGGCCTGGCTCACCCGCAACCGGTCCGAGGGGTGGACCAGGGCCAGCAGACCGTCAAGGCGGCGTGGAATGTCGGTCAGGTCCAGCAGGCTGGCGGCGTCTTCCGACCAGTCCAGCTGGTCGGTGTGCGGGTCCCAATCCCAAAAGCCCAGGCCCGCAATGCGCCGGGCCGAGGCCTGACGCTGCCGCACGCCCCGAACCTCGCGGTTGAGGGCGCTGCTGCGCAGGGCATAACGCACCCGTTGCGCCAGCAGCGGGAAGTTGATGGGTTTGGTGATGAAGTCGGTGGCGCCGACGTTGAAGGCCCGTTCGATGGACTCCAGGTCCTCACTGCCGGTGAGCATGATGATGGGGGTGCCATCGGCGTCGATCTGCCGGATGCGGGCGCAGGCGTCGAACCCGTCCATGTCGGGCATTTGCACGTCCATCAGCACCAGGTCGGGCTTGTGCACATGGAAGGCTTGCACACCGCGGCTGCCGTTGTCGGCCACCAGGACGGTGTAGCCCTGTTTGCCCAACACGGCTTGCACCAACCGACGGGTGGTGGGGTCGTCGTCAACGGCCAACAGGGTCAGTGGGGGGGGACTGGTCTGACTCACTCAGGTCTTTCAGCAACGCCCGACAGGGGGTGTCCGACCCATTGTAGGCAAACCGTTATGGTGTGCGTGCGCCCAGGCGGTGCAGTCCCCAGGTGGTGGCCCAGCACAGCCAGCCGGTCCACAGGTTGTGGCTGAGGAAGTGGGCCCCCCGGGCCTGTTGCACCGCCCCCAGCAGCAGACCGCACACCCCGATGAACACCGCCCAGCGCCGGGCGGCCACCGGGTTCACCGACCACAGCCACCAGGCCAGGGGCAGGAAGGCAAAGGCCGTGGACGCATGGCCGCCCGGAAAGCAGTGCCCCGGACCGCCGTCGGCCACGCCCCACAGCCAGTGGGACACGTGCTGGGCGGTGCCCCCGAAGGCGGCCAGGTCCCAGGGGCAACTGGTGCGGCTGAGTCCCTTGAGCACCACCACCACCACCAGCGATGCCCAGATGCTGCCCACCATCCAGGCGCGTTGGGCACGGGTGAGGACCTTGAGCCCGCCCACCGGCCAGGGCACGGTCAGCGTCAGGCCCAGCAACAGCAGCCACCCCAGCTTGCGCACACCATCGTGCAGGCCTTGGGCCAGCCAGGGGTGGTCGCGCAGGGCAAAGCCTTGGGCGTTGCCAAACGCCTGTGCCAGCGGCATGTCCAAGCCGCTGGCGTCCCAGGCGGCCAGCGGCAACAGGGCCAGCAGCAGCCAGGCCCCGTGTGTCGGGTGGGGCCAGGTTATTGATTGTTTTTGGCCTCCAGCGCTTTCTGCTGTTGGCTTGTTTGCTATCATCATTGATGCTGGGTCGCGGGCGCGGCGCACAGGCCGAATGCGTCCAAGGGCGCTTGGTGGAGTTGGGTTTGCACGTCCGCCAGCCCCAGCAGGCTGTGGAACAGGTTGTCGTGGCTCCAGGCGCGTTCCCCCAGGGTGCGCAGGCAGGCGTCGTCCAGGTTCAGGCGTTTTTTCAGGGCGGGCGACAACCAGGTGACCCAGGGCACCTGCTTTTGCTCGTCGGGCGCAATGGCGTAGGGCAGGCCGTGCAGGTAGAGGTTGTTCTCGCCCAGCGACTCGCCGTGGTCGGACATGTAGATCAGGCCGGTGTCGGCGTCTTGCGTCTTCAGCCAGGCGACGGTGTCGGCCAGCACCTGGTCGGTGTAGCGCAGGGCGTTGTCGTAGGCGTTGACCACCTCCTCGCGGGCGCAGGCCTGCAGGGCGTTTTGGGTGCACTCGGGCTGGAAGGCTTTGTGGCTGGCCGGCGAGCGCTTGAAGTACGCCGGGCCGTGGTTGCCCATCTGGTGGAACACCACCACCGCGCCGCGCTGGCGGGCGTCGGCGGGCAGGGCCTTGAGTTGCTCGGGCAGGGTTTTGAGCATGATGCCGTCCAGGCACTCGCCATCGGGGCACAGCTGAGGGTCGCGGCCCTCGCGGGTGTTGATGTTGGGCACGCGGTCGCACACGCCCTTGCAGCCGGATTGGTTGTCGATCCAGGTCACCGCCAGCCCGGCGCGTTGCAGCACGTCCATCAGGTTTTCGTAGCGGTCCTTGCTGGCCTCGTGGGCCTGTTTGCCGTGGTGCGAGAACATGCAGGGCACCGAGGCCTGGGTGTTGGTGCCGCACGAGCGGGTGTTGCCAAACCACAGCAGGCCGTCGGTGCGGGCCAGTTCGGCCAGCAGGGGCGTGGTCTGGCGGGGGTAACCGTTGAACGAGAAGTTGGCGGCTCGGGCGGTTTCACCCACCACCATCACCAGCAACAGCGGGCGGGCCTGGGGCGTGTAGGTGGGGCCCAGGCGAGCGTCTTCCCCAATGGGCAGCAAGGGTTTGGTGGCGTGCGGGGCCGAGGCCAAGGTGGCCGAGGTCACGGCGTAGAAGCTGTTGAGCGGGTTGATCAGGTAGCGCACCTGCTTGTGGTTGCGCATGACCGAGGCAAAGTCCTGGAAGATGGCCATCAGGGCGGCCCCTCCCAGGGCCATCCCCAGGGCGATGAGGCCGAGGTTGCGCAACAGGCGCTTGCCTGCCCAGCCCAGCCACGGCTTCCAATCGCCAGTTTGGGGTTGTCGCCAGGCCACGGGCTGCCGCCACAGCCACACCGATGGGGCCACGCCCACCCACAACAGCGTCCACAGCAGGCCGGGCGAGAGCAGGTCGCGCACCTCGCGCGCATCGGTGTGGACCACGTTGAGCAGCATGCTGGGGTCGATGACCGCGGAGTACTCGCGCATGAAATGCGACGCCCCCGCAGCCGACAGCAGGGCCAGCACCGCCATGGGCTTGAACAACCGGGGCCAGGCGCACAGGGCCAGCATTGCACTCAGCAAACCCAGCACCAGTGTGCCAAACCCGGCGACAAACAAGGCCCCGCGCAGGCCCCCCACTTCGGGCAGCGCCCACACCTGCTGCCACAGCGGCAGGTTGCCTGCCGTGACCAGCCAAGCGGCCAGCAGCCAGACCAGGGCGTACACACGCCAGGCACGGGCGGGAGAGGGGGTGGGTGGTGAGGGGTGGGTCATGGGGATGAAGGACGGCAGCGGGCACGCGAGCCTAAGGCGTCTGGATGAAGGCGGTGTGAACGTTCAGAAGCCCCAGCCCAGCCCCAGCCGCAAGGGCAGGTAGACCGCCATGCCCACCACGATGGTGCCCAGCATGCCCTTGCGCCAGAAGAACCAGGCCGCACCGGCGGCCACGGCAAACAGGCGCGGGTCTTGCCAGGTGTGGATGAGGTGGCCCTGGGTCATCACCACCTCGGGGATGACCACCGCCGCCAGGGCGGCAATGGGGGCGTATTGCAGGCCGCGCTGGGCCCAGTGCGGCAGGGTCCAGGGTTGGTCCGACAGGAAAAACAGGCAGCGGGTGAGCACGGTCACCCCCGCCATCAGCACGATGGTCAGCAGGTTCCAGAGGTCGGTGTCAGCCATGGGCGGCTCCAGGGGGCGTTCGCGGGCGCAGGGCGTCCAGGCCCAAGGCCAGGGCCACCGCCACGGCGATGGCCACCACGATGTTGAGTTTGAGCGGCAGCGCATAGGCCGCCACCGCCGCCGCCCCGGACACACCCATGGACAGTACCCGCAGCCGGGAGGTGGCCAGCGACAGCAGCACCCCCAGCAGCGCCAGGATGCCCGCAAACCCCAGGCCCCATTGGGTGGGGATGGCGTTGGCCGTGGCAATGCCGATCAGGCTGGCGCTCATCCAGGCCACGTAGTTGATGCCGCAGTTGCCCATCAGGTAGGCCTGCTGGGCCAGCCGCTCTTCGGGCGTCGTCTGGGCATGGGGTGGGTGCGGGAAACGCTTGGCAAAAAACACGTAGCTCAGGTCGGCGGTCAGGTAGCCGCTGACCAGGCGCTCGCGCAAGGGCAGGTGCATCAGGTAGGGGCGCAGGTGGGCCGAGAACACCACAAACCGCAGGTTGACGCAGAAGGCCGTGGCCAGGATCACCCACAGCGGAGCCCCCGCGGCAATCAGCGGGATGGACGCCAGCTGGGCACTGCCGGCAAACACGGTGAGGGTCATGACCACCGATTCCACCGTGCTCATGCCCGACTTGACCATGGCCACGCCGGTCATCAGGCCCCAGGCCCCGATGCCGGTGGCTACACTGATCAGGTCGCGCACCCCGCGCATGAACTCGGGGTGACGGCGGTATTCGGTTTTCCAGAACATGCAGGGCGGGGAACGGGGGGTGAGCGGGTGTGGATGGGGGGGCAGGTGGGGCTTCAGGCTGGGGCCGCCGTGTGATCCGTGTCGCCCGGGCAGGTTCCCAGCACGTCGCCCACGGCCAGGGGGCAGCCCCGCAGGAAGTCGGCCACGGGCAGGCGTTTGCCACCCGCGCGTTGCAGGTGGGTCAGGGTCAGCTGCCCTTGGCCGCAAACCACGGTCACGCCGTCAGGCGATGAGGATGAAATCGTGCCTTCACGCTTTTTGGTATTGATATTTTTGCTATCAATTTCGATGTTTTGAGTGGTGTGCGCACCCCAGACCTTCAGCGTTTCGCCCCGCCAGATGGTGGCAGCGCCGGGGAAAGGGTCGAAGGCGCGGATGCGGCGGGCAATGGCGTCGGCGCTGTGTGACCAGTCGATGCTGCTTTCGGCCTTGTCAATCTTGTGGGCGTAGGTCACGCCCTCGGCGGGTTGGGGGGTGGGCGTCAGGCCCCCGCAGGCGGCCATTTCCAGGGCCTCGACCATCAGCCGCCCGCCCAGCTCGGCCAGGCGGTCGTGCAGGGTGGCGGTGGTGTCGTTGGCGTGGATGGACAGGCGTTCCACCACCAGCATGTCGCCGGTGTCCAGCCCGGCGTCCATCTGCATGATGGTCACGCCCGTCTCGGCGTCACCCGCC
>DASUON010000515.1:0-2480 GCA_036276615.1 Burkholderiaceae bacterium | reverse complement strand
TGCACACGTTTGAGCAGGCCGGTGTGATCAGCCTGAAGCGCAAAAGCGTGTACGTGACCAACAGCGAAGCGTTGAAAGCCATTGCCGGCTTGCCTGGTCACGGCACCGACCACGCGCCGGAATTGCAGCCAGACCCCTTGCCGGGTTGAACCCCCAGGCCCCAGGGGGGCGAAGCCGATCACCCCTTGGCTGGACAGGGTTGCGGTTTGGAGCCGCAACGCAGCGTCAGTGGGGCGCCGCGCCAAGCCCCATCTGGCACGCGGCTTCTGGCGTCAGGGAAGTTTCTGGGTGGCGCTGTCGGCGGTCCATTCGGTGGTCAGCCGAAAGCCAATGGCCAGCATGGCCGGCCCCAGGAACACCCCAATCACCCCGAACGCCAGCACGCCCCCCAGCACGCCCAGGAACACGATCAGAAAAGGCAGTTGCGAGCCCCGGCTGATGATGAAGGGCTTGATGATGTTGTCCACCGTGCTGACCAGAAAGAACCCCCAGGCCGCCACGAACACCGCCCACCAGGGCTGGTCCTGCTGAAACAGCCAGATGGCCGCACCGCCCCAGATCAGGGGCGGGCCGACCGGTACCACCGACAGGCAGAACGTCAAGGCGCCCAGCAGCACCGCCCCGGGCACTCCGGCGATCAGAAAGCCCAGGGCCGCCAGAAAGCCTTGCGCCAGGGCCGTGCCCAGCACACCCACAATCACACCGGTCACCGTGTTGCGCGTCAGGCCAATCAGGTAGTGGGCTCGGGTGCCGCTCAGGTGTTCCAGCGCCACCGTCATGCGGCGCGCCAGCACCTCGCCGTGCAGGAACAGGAAAAAGGCAATGAACACGGACAAACCCATGTCCACCACGCCCCGCGCGATCGTGCGGCCGCTGGCAAACGCCAGGTTCTGGGCCGGTTGGGACCATTTCGCCAATTCCTCGGCCAACCGTTGCCCGTTGTGCACGAACTGCTGCCAGTAGTCCAGCAGGGCCTGGCCCACCAGGGGAATCCGGGCCAGCCAGTCGGGCGGGTTGGGCAGGCCTTCTTGCATCACGGCAATCGCCGTCTGGCCCAGTTGGGCAGCGTCGTCCGACAGCGCCACCGCCAGGCTGACCACGGGCCCCAGCAGCACCAGCATGACCAGCAAGGTCATCAGGCTGGCCGACCAGATGCGGCGGTGACCCAGCCAGCGGTCCAGGCGGGCAAAGGCCGGCCAGCAGGTGGACACCAGAATGGCCGCCCAGAGCAGCGAGGTGATGAAGGGCCACAATACCAGCACACACCCCGTGGTCAGCAGTACCAGGGAGGTGGCGATCAGCAATCTGTCAGAAAAGTGGGTTTTCATGGGTGCAAGGGCGAATAAAGCGCCATTCGGGCAGCATACAAGGTTGCAGACACATTGCGCGGCGGTCAGCCACCGGGGCGCGCTCTGGCTAGAATGAATTCCATCATGGCAAGTACCCCCAAACCACCCGATTTGACACCCTCCACCCCCCACAGCGACGACGCCGTGGTGCTGGAGCGCAAGAGTCAGCGCGTCGAGCCGCCCCGCATGTACCGGGTGGTGTTGCTTAATGACGACTTCACCCCGATGGAATTTGTGGTGCTGGTGTTGCAGGAGTACTTCAACAAAGACCGGGAAACCGCCACCCAGATCATGCTCAAAATCCACCTGGAAGGGCGCGGCGTGTGCGGCGTTTTTTCCCGCGACGTGGCCACCACCAAGGTCGATCAGGTGCTGCAAGCGGCGCAGCACCACGGCCATCCACTGCAGTGTTTGAGCGAACCCGTTGAATAAGCCGGGAATTGCCCCATCTTCCACGAACCGGCCGACCAAATCGCGGTAAATTAGAGACTCGTTGAAAGGAAGTGCCCCATGATTGCCCAAGAGCTTGAAGTCAGTTTGCACATGGCCTTTGTCGAGGCCCGGCAGCAGCGGCACGAATTCATCACCGTCGAGCACCTGTTGCTCGCGCTGTTGGACAACCCCAGCGCCGCTGAGGTACTGCGTGCCTGCTCGGCCAACATCGATGACCTGCGCAAGTCGCTCACCACTTTTATCAAAGACAACACACCCCAGGTGGCGGGAACCGAAGAGGTGGACACCCAGCCCACGCTCGGTTTCCAGCGCGTCATCCAGCGCGCCATCATGCACGTGCAGTCCACCGGCAACGGCAAGAAGGAAGTCACGGGCGCCAACGTGCTGGTGGCCATCTTCGGTGAAAAAGACTCGCACGCCGTGTACTACCTGCACCAGCAGGGCGTGACGCGCCTGGACGTGGTCAATTTCATTGCCCATGGCATTCGCAAGAGCGACCCGCCGGAGCCCACCAAGCCCAGCGAAGGCAGCAGCGCGGCCGACAACGAAGAGGCCGGTGAAGCCAAAGGCAATGAAAAAGCCTCGCCGCTGGAGCAGTTCACGCTCAACCTGAACCAGGCTGCCAAGGAAGGCAAGATCGACCCGCTGATCGGCCGCGAGTACGAGGTCGAGCGCGTC
>DASUON010000514.1:0-2102 GCA_036276615.1 Burkholderiaceae bacterium | reverse complement strand
GGCGGGGGCCGCGGTGAAGGCGGCCTGTTGGGTCAGTGGGGCGAGCACGTCCTCGGGCAAGGGCGCGGACTGGAGCCGGTGCACAGCCAGCCCCGCCAGCCCCCACAACACCGCCGCCGCCACCGCCAGCCCCGCCACGGTGAGGGCGCTGTGGGCCACCGGGGTGCCCATCAGCAGTTGCTCGGTCTGCAGGCGGATGTAGTGGGTGTACGGCATGGCCAGCGCCCACGCCCGGGCACCACCCGACATGGCCGCCAGCGGAAACCCCACGCCACTGAATGCAAACGCCGGGGACGACAGAAACCCCGCCCCCGACAAGGCCGTGGCCAGGGAACGGGTGAGCCCCACCAGCAGCGCCCCCGTCAACAACGACACCGCCACCAGCAGCCACAGTCCGGCCAGCACCACCCACAGGCTGCCCGCCGGGGCCCAACCCCGGCCCAGGGTGGCAGCCACCATGGCCACACTGCCGATGGCCCCCAGGCTGATCCCCGGCACGGCCAGCTTGCCCAGCAGGGCCTGAACGACGTGGCCGCGGGTGGCCGCGTTCAGCCATTCGGCCAGGGTGCGCTCCCGCAGTTCGCGGCCCACGGCCCACACCCCGGCGGTCATGGCCAGGATGTGCAGCACCGCCGGAATGAGGGACAGGCCCAAAAAGGGCTCGTAATCCCCCGCAGGGTTGAACAGGTTGTGCGCCCGCACCTGAATGGGCATGAAGCTGACCTTGACCGCCTGCGGCGCTTCACCGCGTTTGGCGCGGGCCGTGGCCTCCACCCCGGCGCTGAGGGTGCCCACCGCGGCGCGCACGTCCCGCTGCACGATGCCGGAATGGGTGGCGAACTGGGCGTTGTGCAGCAGCGTCACGTCGCCCACGTGGCCGGTTTTCACGTCGCGTTCGAAGTCAGCGGGGATGGTCACCACCGCGTACACAGCCACCGAGCGCAGGGCGGCGTCGGCTTGCGCCGTGTCGGGCAGGTGGGTGCTCACATGGATGCCGGGCGCGGCGTCCAGCAGGCGCACCAGCTGGCGGGACAGCGCGGAGTGGTCCTGGTCCACCACCGCCACCGGCAGCTGCCGCGGCACGCCGGTGGAAAACATCCACCACACCAGCGCCAGCGCCAGCATCGGCACCCAGGTGACCATGGCCAGCTCCCAGGGGCTGCGGCGCAGGCGGGCCAGTTCGCGGCGGGCGCTGTGGAGGCAGGGGTTCATGCGGGCTCCGTCACTGCACCAGCACGCTCATGCCGGGGCGGGCCCCGGCGATGGGGCTCAGGGGGCGGGCTTTCACCTCAAAGGTCTTGGCGTCAAAGCCCTGGCCTGAGCGGGTGGCCCGCCAGGTGGCAAAGTCGGGCAATGCTCCGGTGCGGTAGACCTTGAAGCGTGCGCTCTGTCCTCCCAGTGCGGGCAGCGTGGCGTCGAACTCGGTGCCCACCGCAAAGCGCTGCAATTTGTCCTCGCGCACGTTCAGCACCACCCATTGGTCTTGCAGGTCCACCACCGTGACCACCGGCACCCCCTGGGGCGACAGTTCGCCGCGCCGGGCCAGCACCTTGGCCACCTCGCCCGCCACGGGGCTTTTCAGTTCGGTTTCGGCCTGGGCCGCCTGCACCTCGGCCACCAGTCCGGCCACCTGACGCGACTGGGCCCCCGCGGCGGCCCGGTCCTCGGCCCGGGCGCCGGCCTTGACCAGGTCGTACTGCGCCTTGGCGGCCAGGGCCTGGTCGCGGGCGGTTTTGTGGTTGGCCTCGGCCTCGTCGCGTTTCTGGGCCGGCACCAGGCCCTCGCGGGCGAGGCCGTCGATGCGTTTGAACGTGCTTTCGGCCAGCTCGGCGGCGGCGGTGGCCCGCTGCCAGTTGAGGCGGGCCATGTCGATTTCCTGCGGGCGTGCGCCCTGCTCGGCCTTGGCCGCCTGGGCCTTGGCCGCGTCCTGCGCTGCAGTGGCCTGCGCCAGCTTGGCGGCCACCTCGGGGCTGTCGAGGCGGACCAGGGGCACGCCCACGGTCACCACATCGCCTTCGCGCACCAACACCTCGGACACGCGGGCAGACACCTTGGCGGCGATGTCGGTTTCCTGGGCCTCCATCTGGCCTTGGAACACTTCG
>DASUON010000513.1:0-5560 GCA_036276615.1 Burkholderiaceae bacterium | reverse complement strand
GCGGGGCGGTTGCTCAGGCTGCCGTCGGTCAGTTCGATCCGGCTTTCCAGGGTGAACAGGGCTTTGTAGCCACCACCCAGGTCTTCGGTGCCTTTGAGGCCCCAGCGCGAACCTTCCATGATGCCGCTGCTCAGGCCCGTTTTCGTCCCGCCCGCCAACCCAGTGACGTGGGTCAGGCCGATGTCGGCCAGACCGTAGAGGGTGACTTGGGACCAAGCCGCGCCGGTGCAGGCCAGGCAGGCCGCTGCAATGATGCTGTGTTTCATGTGTGCTGTCTCCAAAAGGGGCGTGGGTCGGGTCGTCAGAACTGGGAGAAGTACCCGCGTGCGGCGGCGTTGCAGAACGGCGGCACCAGGGAGCCGTGGTAGGCCTGCACCACGGCCGAGGTTCCGCCTGCGGCGGCAGTGCTGGCCTTGACGGTGGCAAAGCCCACCTTGGCGGCGGCAAAGGGGTCAGCCGCGCTGGTGGGGGTGCTGTCCACGTCCAGCACCGTGACCGCCTGGGCGGGCAGGCCCTTGCCTGCAAAGTAGGCTTGGGCGCCTTGGGTGTTGACGGCGTAGAACACCGTGGGGTCGGCATTGCCGCCACACAGCAGCATGGGCTGGGCCGGGGTCCAGTTCTGGCTCAGCAGGTCGTTCTTGTAGGCGGCTTGACGCAGTGGGTGTTGCGGGTTGGTGGGGTTGGTGGCGGCATCGGCCAGCACAGCCTGGCGGTAGCTGGTCTTGATGAGGGCCGGGCTGCCGAAGAACGGTGCAAATTGGGCCGACGGTGCGGTGCCTTCAAACATGAAGGTGGCGGGCAGTTTGCCGGTGGTGAACAGTTCCGTGGTGGTCAACGTGCCGGGCAGCAGCGTCTCGATGCCGGTGGCAAACGTGTCGTTGTACATGTCCGACGGCGTGCTGTAGATGTTGCCGTAGGCTTTTTGGAACGCCGTGGTCAGCAGGGGAGAGAACACGGTGCCACCCAGGTTGACATTGCCCGCGTACACCGCATCACCCATGCGGCCCAACGCATAGGGCCCTGACATGTGGGCGCCAGCGGTGACCGGAGACCCCGCCAGTTGCAAGGCCCGCTGCGTGGCCATGGACACGTAGCCGCCCTGGGAATAACCGCTCACGAACAGCTTGCTGTTGGCGCTGGCCCCGGTGGCGGCAAAGCCCTTGCGGGCAGCGGTCAGGGCGTCCACCATGTCGTTGGCTTGCTGGTCCATGACCAGGTAGGGGTGGTAGGGCAGGGGGGACGCGTCGTAACCCGCGTAGTTGGGGGCCACCACGATGTACCCCTGCGCCGCGTACATGGCGGCAATCAGGGCGGCTTCGCTGTCCTGGGGGCTGGCCATGTTCTTCTTCTTGTCCACGGTGGTGCCGTGGGCGTACAGCAACACCGGGCGGTTGCCCGTGCAGGCGGCGTCGGTGCCACTGGGCACCATCAGGCCGGCCGATGCCGTGGTGGCTTCACCCTTGGCACCCACCGTGCCGTACTGGAAGTAATTGAAGTTGACCGTGCACTTGGGGGTGCCCGTCACCGCAAACAGGCTGGCCGGTGCGGCGGCCTGGAATTGCTGAGGGGTGAGCGACGTCAGCAGCGCGGGAGTGGCCCGCAGGCTGCCGCGGTTGCCCGACAGGTCAACCGTCGGGCCATTGGACACGCTGTCACCGCCACCGCAAGCGGTCAGAACAGCCGCAGCCAAAGCGGTCAGTGCCAGTTGAAAGTGCTTCATTGAAATGCTCCTGATAAAAAACGAACGATCGTGCTATTTATGCGACAAGAATTTACGGGAAATGATGAGTCTTGTCGTTGGGGGTAAACACCAGTGGTCAAGGCGTGGTGCAGACCCTGTCCAATGGCGGTGGGATTTGGTCCACGGGTGGCAAACTCCCATGCCAACATGGTTGACAATGACCGCTGTATGAAAATGGATCTGGGAATTTAATGTCGTGTTAACATTTTTGCTTCAGCATGCAGCGCCATGCCAATTCCGAGGCCAAGGACATGATGTATTCCCGAAGGCAAATGTGGTGCATCAATGCCCGGTGGCGTGGGTGCCGTCATCCATGAACAAACTCGCGGTTGCTTGGCGGGTGCATTGCATTCGCTGAAAGTCCTGCATGCGATTGCTGTCCATTCCGGGGTTGTGGCGTGCGGGTGCAGATCGTTTGCTGCACTGGGTGGACGCCATCCGGAATTCCTTCGTCACGCTGATTCCCTGGACCTTTCTGGGCTTGGTGGGAACCTTGCTGCAATTTGCTCCCTGGACGGGGCATCACGCGGTGCTGGAGTGGTTGCTGGGGCCAAACTGGTTTGCCCGCCTGGGCATCCTCCACACCGCCACGCATGGCATTTTCGGTCTGGTGCTGGCCACCCTGGTGGCGGTGCACCTGGTGCTCAAAAAACCGGTGTCCAACGGTCGTGCGTTCAGCGTTCCCACCTTGTTGGTGGGGCTGTCAGCGCTGTTCAACTTCATGGTGGTGGCCCTGTCGCTGGGGGTGCCTTGGGCTGAATTGGGACGCCAGTCCATCCTCATGGGCATTGCCGTGGGCATTTATTCGGTGGAAGTGCTGTATTGGTTGGTGCGCTCCCCGTTGATGCGGCTGGTGGACGACGCCTACGATGCCGAAGTCAGCTTCTATTACGCCATTCGGCTGGCCCCGGTCTTTTTTGTGGCGGGTCTGGTGGTGTTTGCCTTGGCGCAGTTGTTGCGCATGCTCCCGCCGGTGCCGCTGGATGTGCTGCAACCCCTGGTGGAGTGGGCGCAGTCGGGACGCATTGACGGCATCTGGTGGTTGAGCAGCCTGGCGGTGGTGTTGTACCAGGCCACCTGGTTTCTGGGCATTTCGGGGGCCAGTGTCCTGGATGTGTATTTCCTGGGCCTGTTCACCCCCGACAACCAGCCGTACAGCAGCGCGTTGGCCTACCGCCCCTTGTTCAACTACTTTGTTCTGCTGGGCGGGACAGGTGCCACCGTGGGCTTGCTGCTGGCCTTGCTGTGGGGCACCCGCTCGGGTCGCCAGCGAAAAATTGCCTGGGTGTCGGTGCCCATGGCCGCGTTCAACATCAATGAATCGCTGCTGTATGGTTTGCCCGTGGTGTTGAACGCCCGTTATGTCGTTCCGTTTTTTGCGGTGCCCGTGGTGCTCAACCTGCTGGCGGTGGCTGCAGCGCAAAGTGGGTGGTTGACCATTGTGGACACACAGGCCACCTGGACGTTGCCGCCCTTGTGGTCGGGCTGGATCCTCACGCAGTCCTGGCATGGTCTGGCATTGCAGGCGTTGTTCCTGTGCATTTCAACATTGATGTACCTGCCGTTTGTGCGCAGGGCAGAAGCCAAACGCCTGGATGATGAGCGGTTGGCCTTTGCGGCCGCCATGAAGGAAGTCGCGCATGCCGCACAGCCCTCCAAGGCCTTGTACATGCGGCAGGACCACCTGGGCATTTTTGCCCGCAGCCTCATGCGCGACCTTCGGCAGGAGTTGTCCGCCCCACAAGGCCCTTTGTATCTGGTCTATCAGCCCAAGCACGACGAGCACGGGCGTGTGGTGGGGGTTGAGGCGCTCATCCGATGGCACCACGAGGTTCATGGGGCCATTTCACCCATGGTGCTCATCTTGTTGGCCGAAGACAGCCGCGACATCCTGCCCTTGGGTGAATGGGTGCTGAACGAAGCCTGCGCGTGCAAGGCGCGCTGGAACCGGCAGGGTTTGGGCGGCGTGAAGATGTCGGTGAACATTTCTCCCCTGCAGCTGACCGATCCGCAACTGGTGCACAAGGTGTCCAGAACCTTGGCGTTGCACGGTCTTCAACCTGGCGAGATCGAGCTGGAAGTGACCGAATCGGCCGAACTGCCCGACGTGCCCATGGTCAATGACAGCCTGAATGCCCTGGTGCAGATGGGGGTGAATTTGTCCATGGACGATTTCGGCATGGGCTACACGTCACTGCTGTACATGCGGCGGTTTGCCATGTCGGCCATCAAGATCGACGGGTCCCTGACCCGCGACGTGATGCTGGAAAAAACCAACGCCGAAATCATCCGCACCATTGCCAACCTGGGGCGCGCACAGCACGTGGCGGTGGTGGCGGAGTACGTGGAGACGGTGGCGCAACGCGATTGTTTGCGGGCGCTGGGGTGCAACGTGTTCCAGGGCTACCTGTACAGCCCGCCGCTGACCGAGGTTGCCTGCATCGGCTACATCGAGCGCAACCTCAACGGTTGAGCGTGTGCCACTGCGTGCGGCCGTTCAACCTCGACCGGGCTGTTCCAACAGCTTCACCAAGGTCCACAGGGCCTGGTTGACCGGCGTGGGCACACCCAGGGCCTGGCCTCGGCGGCTCACATGGCCGTTGAGGTGGTCGATTTCGGTGGGTTTGCCGCGCATCAGGTCCTGGGCCGTGGATGAGAACTGGCTGGGCATGGTTTCGGCAATGCGGCGCACGGCGGCGGGCACATCGCCGGGCAGGGTGACGCCATCGGCGCTGGCCACCGCCAGGCATTCCGCCACCACCTGGTCCATCAGGTCTTTCACCCCGGGCGAGGCCACCAAGGGCCCATAGGGCTTGCGCGAAATGGCCGACAAGGCGTTGTAGGCGCAGTTCAGCACCAGCTTGGCCCACAGCGCACCGCGCACGTTGTCGGACACTTCCGCAGGCACGCCTGCCCGGGCCAGGGCCTGGGTCACCGTGGGGCTGCTGGAAAAGGCTTCCATCACCAACTCGCCCCGGCCATGGTGCCTGAGGTGGCCGGGACCGGCCATTTCGGTGGCCACATACACCACCGCAGCCGCCACTTCGTGCAATGGCAGCACTTGGCGCAGCCGCTCGGCGTTGTCCACGCCGTTTTGCAGGCACAGCACCACCGCCCCGGGTTTGAGGTGCAGGCGCATCTGCTCGCCAGCCCGCTCGGTGTCGGGCGACTTGACGCCAAACAGCACCAGATCGGCCCCCGCCACCGCGCTGGCCTCGGTGCTGGCGGCCAGGTGCACGTGTTCGTCAAAGGTCTGGGTTTGCAGGCGCAGCCCGTGGGCCTGCACCGCGTCCACATGCACAGGCCGCCCGATCAGCACCACCGGGTGCCCGGCGCGTGCCAGCAGGCCGCCGTAGTAACAACCCACGGCACCGGCCCCCATCACGGCAACCTGAAACAGCGGGGGCAGGGGGGCTTGAGGCATGGCTGGGGTTGGGTGTGCAGGGGTCAGGCCAACTCAATCAGGTGCCTGAGGTCCCACTGGGGGCGTGGGTCGGGCAGGGCATTGCGTTCGGCATGTTCCTGGCGCTTGAGGGCGGTGTACAAATCCAGCAAAGGGCTGCCCAGCCACTCGCGCAGCACCTGGCTGTGCGCCAGGGCGTCCAGCGCCGCGGGCAGGGTTTGCGGCAAGGGGGGTGCGGGTTCACCGGGGGCGGAGGGGCTGGCTTGCGCTTCCATCCCTGCCAAGCCCAGGGCCAGGGTGGCGGCCACGGTCAGGTAGGGGTTTGCGTCGCCGCCGGGCAGGCGGTTTTCCACGCGCCGCGCCGCAGGGCCGGAGGTGGGGATGCGAAGCGCGGCATGCCGATCCTCGTGGCCCCA
>DASUON010000512.1:0-4065 GCA_036276615.1 Burkholderiaceae bacterium | reverse complement strand
ACCCATGACCGCGCTGCCCGATTTCCGTTTTGTGGCGCTGCACGTCACCTCGGCCCGCCAGGTGGCGGGTTTCGGCGCGGCACGCTCGGTGGACGCCGAAGAGCTGCACCTGGCCCTGCGCATGCCCAGCACCCCCGCCGTGCTGCACTGAGCGCGGCCCATGCAGCCCGACCTTTCAGCCCTGGGCGAGGTGCGCGTCCTGCACGCGGACGACCACCTGCTGGTGCTGGACAAGCCCGCGGGCCTGCTGTCGGTGCCGGGCCGCGGCCCCGAAAACGCCGACTGCCTCTCGGCCCGCGTGCAGGCCGTGTGGCCCGACGCGCTGGTGGTGCACCGCCTGGACATGGCCACCAGCGGCCTGCTGGTGATGGCCCGCGGCATCGAAGCCCAGCGCCGCCTCAGCCACGCCTTTGCCCAGCGCCACACCCACAAACGTTACGAGGCCGTGGTGTGGGGCCTGCTGCAAGAGCCCGCCTCTCCCGCCTCGCCCGCCCCACCCGACTGGCAGCGCATTGACCTGCCCCTGGTGGTGGACTGGCTCAACCGCCCGCGCAGCATCGTCAGCCACACCCTGGGCAAACCCAGCACCACCCTGTGGCGGGTGATGGCGCACGACCCCGCCAGCCACACCACCCGGGTGGACCTGCGCCCCATCACCGGGCGCTCGCACCAGCTGCGGGTGCACCTGCAGGCCCTGGGCCACCCCATCGTGGGCGACAACCTCTATGCCCCGCCCGAGGCCCTGGCCGCTTCGCCACGCCTGCTGCTGCACGCCTGCGACCTGAGCCTGCCCCACCCCGCCAGCACCGAGGTGACACATTGGCACAGCGCGCCGCCGTTCTGAATTCATAATTACCAGGTTCAATTCATCACACGGAGCCTGGTCATGAGCAGAGAAGTCGTTGTTGTCAGCGGTGTCCGCACCGCCATCGGAACCTTTGGTGGCAGCCTCAAAGACACCCCGCCCACCGAGCTGGGCACCCTGGTGGTGCGCGAGTCCCTGGCCCGTGCCGGGGTGGAGGGCAAGGACGTGGGCCATGTGGTGTTCGGCCACGTGGTCAACACCGAACCCAAGGACATGTACCTGAGCCGTGTGGCCGCCATCAACGGCGGTTGCGCCGAGGGCACCCCGGCCTTCAACGTCAACCGCCTGTGCGGCTCGGGCCTGCAGGCCATCGTGTCGGCCAGCCAAAGCATCCTGCTGGGCGATGCCGACATCGCCATTGGCGGCGGGGCCGAAAACATGAGCCGCGCCCCCTTTGCCAGCCTGAACATGCGTTGGGGCGCCCGCATGGGTGACACCAAGATGGTGGACATGATGATCGGCGCGCTGCACGACCCCTTCCACACCATCCACATGGGCGTGACCGCCGAGAACATTGCCGCCAAGTGGGGCATCAGCCGCGACGACCAGGACGCCCTGGCCGTCGAAAGCCACCGCCGCGCCCAGAAGGCCACCGAGGCCGGGTATTTCAAGGGCCAGATCGTCCCCGTCATGCTCAAGTCCCGCAAGGGTGAGGTGGCCTACGACACCGACGAACACTTCCGCCCCAACTGCACGCTGGAGGACATGGCCAAGCTCAAGCCCGTGTTCGCCAAGGAAAACGGCACCGTCACCGCCGGCAACGCCTCCGGCATCAACGACGCCGCCGCTGCTGTGGTGCTGATGGAAGCCAATGTGGCCAAGGCCCGCGGGGCCCAGCCGCTGGCGCGTTTGGTGTCTTATGCCCACGCCGGGGTGGACCCCAAGTACATGGGCATCGGCCCGGTGCCCGCCACCCAACTGGCCCTGAAAAAGGCGGGCCTCACGGTGAACGACCTGGACGTGATCGAGGCCAACGAAGCCTTTGCGGCCCAGGCCTGCGCCGTCAGCCGCGACCTGGGGCTGGACCCCGCCAAGGTCAACCCCAACGGCTCGGGCATTTCACTGGGCCACCCCATCGGGGCCACCGGTGCCCTCATCACCGTCAAGGCGCTGCACGAGCTGCAACGCATCCAGGGCCGCTATGCGCTGGTGACCATGTGCATTGGCGGCGGCCAGGGCATTGCCGCCATCTTCGAGCGCCTGTGAGCGCCCACCCCGGGCTGCGCCGGGGTGGCGCGGTCCGGGAGGCTCACCCGGCAATTACTCCTGATTTGATAGCTGTTTACGCTTTATGAAAAAGCGATAGAGGCCAAAAAAGCTTTCAATTCTCCGCTCCACCCTGGGGCGCGGAAGGTTCCTGAAAACCGTCGCGCCGCAGGGTGATGACCAGGGTGTCGCGCCAGCCCAGCTGATCGGGCACGGCGGGTTGAATGGGGGTGCTTTCGTGCACCACCCGCTCGTCGTCCAGCCACAGCAATGACCAGGGCTCGGCCAGTGTGAAGCGTTGGCCCTGCGGGCCCTGGGCGTCAAACACCCGGGTTTCGCCGCCCTTGATGCCGTGCCGGTCCACCAGGAACACGGCCACAAAGTCCATGCCGTCGCGGTGCGCCCCTTCCGGCGTGGGGCGACCAATGCCCCCTTCGGTGTCGATGCGAAACACATGCGCCTCGACAAACCACTGGCGGATGTGGGGCTTGCACGCCGTGGCCAAGCGGGCCAGCGACGACAGCAGTGCGCGCCACACCGGGCTGTCGGCCTGCTCGGGCACCACCGGGGCAAACCAGCGGTTCATGCCGCCGTGCAAGGCGTTGTAGTCCAGCGGCTGCCAGTGGGCGCGGTGGGGCACGTCGCGCACCACGCCGTCGTCGATCACGTACGACGCATGCCGACGCTTGCGGTAGCGCCCACCGTCCTTCAGGTGTTCGTCGTGGGGCAGGTCGTTCCAATGACCTTGCAGGCTGGCCAGGGGCAGCTCACCCAGCACGCCCTGCACCCCGGGGCCGTCCAGCACGGCATAACCTTGCCGGGCCGTGCTGGCCAGCACCGCGGGCAAGTCATGGCAGGGGGATGGAGGGGCGATCAAGGGCATGGCGAGGTCCGAAAAAACGGGGTTGACGGAAGGGCTGACGGAAGGGCTGACTGAAGGCACGCAGTCTAGCCGTGCGCCCCACCGCGGGCAGCGCACATGTCTGCGCCAGATCAACGCCAAGCCCTGGCGACGGTGACAAGCTTCCACCCATGACCGCACGTTATGGAGACCGTCATGACCCTTCTCACCTGGTCCGAGACGCTGTCTGTGGGATTCGCCCCCATGGACGCCTTGCACAAGCAGTTTGTGGAGCAGCTGACCGTGGTGGAAAACTGCCCTGACGCCGAGCTGCCCCAGCATTGGGCGCAGCTGATCGAATGCACCCACCAGCTGTTCGACCGCGAAAACCGCTGGATGGAGCGCAGCCATTTCGGCTCCAGCCAGAACCACACCTTGCAACACCGGGTGGTGCTCAACGTCATGCGGGAGGGCTTGGCACAAGCCCAGCACGGGCAGAACCAGGACGTGCGGCGCATGGCCGCCGAACTGGCCAGTTGGTTTGCCAAGCACATCCAGTCCCTGGACGCCGCCCTGGCCTTGCACCTCAAGAGCTGCGGCATGCCCGACACCGTCACCCTGCACTGAACCACAGCCCCCGGGCGGGAAAACCATGATGCCGCCGCACACGCTCGCACGTACATTCGATTTGATCTACATCAAGGAGATGGTGCATGAGCCCTGCTGTGTTGCCGCACCCGGCCCCCACGTCGGTCCGTGAGGACGCCTCCGCCGCCCTCCCCCCCTCCCCCAGCACCGACACCGCCGACGGCTACGTGCCCTACGTCGAGCCCGAGCGGTCCTCCATCTTCAGCTTGAAGCTGGCCACACTGGACGCGGGCGCACCGCTGCGCTGGGTGCGTCAGGGCTGGCAAGACTACCTGTGCTGCCCCAAATCCGGCCTGTTCTACGGCCTGGCCTTCTTTGTGATGGGGCATGCCCTGTGGTCGGTGTTCAAGGCCGCCCCGGCCTACGTGATGGCCCTGAGTGCGGGCTTTTTGCTGATGGGGCCTTTCCTGTGCCTGGGGCTGTACCACGCCAGCCGCAGCATCCAGCAAGGGCGGCGGCCTTCCCTGCGCGAGTCCTTGCTGTCCTGGGTGCCCACCAAGGGGGC
>DASUON010000511.1:0-10685 GCA_036276615.1 Burkholderiaceae bacterium | reverse complement strand
GCGAAATCCTGCTGACCAGCATGGACCGCGATGGCACCAAGTCTGGCTTTGACCTGGCACTGACCCGTGCGGTGGCCGATGCCATCGACATCCCGGTCATTGCCTCGGGCGGCGTCGGCAACCTCGATCACTTGGCCGACGGTGTGCAGCAAGGCGGTGCCGATGCGGTGCTGGCCGCCAGCATCTTCCACTACGGCGAATACACCGTGGCACAGGCCAAGGCCCGCATGGCAGAGCGCGGCATCCCGGTGCGCCTGGATTGATGACAAAAATACCTTCTAGCGCTTATTTTGTAAGCGTAACATGCTATGAATAACGTAGTATCTGTGCCCTGGCTAGATCAGGTCAAATGGGATGCCCAGGGCCTGGTGCCGGTCATCGCCCAGGAGGCCAGCAGTGGCGACGTGCTGATGTTCGCCTGGATGAACCGCGAGGCCCTGGCCCAAACCGCTGAGCTGGGGCGTGCGGTGTACTTCAGCCGCTCGCGCGGCAAGCTGTGGTTCAAGGGCGAGGAATCGGGCCATGTGCAAACGGTGCACGACATCCGCCTCGATTGCGACCACGACGTGGTGCTGCTCAAGGTCACCCAGCTGGGGCACGAACCCGGCATCGCCTGCCACACCGGGCGCCACAGCTGCTTTTTCCAACGCCTGGAAGGCGACCGCTGGCAAGCGGTGGACCCGGTGCTGAAAGACCCCGAACACATCTACAAATGACTGGCATGACCGCTGAAACCCCCACCCTGGCCACCACCGATGCGCTGGACCGCTTGGCCCAGGTCATCGAAAGCCGCAAACCCGCCAACGGCGGCGACCCGGAGAAGAGCTACGTGGCCCGGCTGCTGCACAGGGGCCCCGACGCCTTCCTGAAAAAAATCGGCGAAGAGGCCACCGAGGTGGTGCTGGCCGCCAAGGACGCCAGCCACGGTGCCCCCACCCAGCCCCTGGTGGGCGAGGTGGCCGACCTGTGGTTCCACAGCATGGTGGCCCTGGCCCACTACGGCCTGTCGCCCGCCGACGTGGTGGCCGAGCTGGTGCGCCGCGAGGGCCTGAGCGGCCTGGAAGAAAAAGCCCTGCGCAAGGCCAAGACCCGCGCCGGGGAAGCCTGACCCCCCGCCTGCCACACCCCCCCAGGAGAACGACCATGACCGACCGAGAACCCATCACCGTGTCCGAAGACGGCGTGGACGTGCGCCTGCTCGACACCCTCAACACCTGGGGCATGGTCAGCTACATCCTGCACCTGGTGGTGGCGGCGTCCGCCGTGTTCCCGGGGGCGCAGGCGGGTGTGGTGTTGCTGGTGGTGGCGGTGATCATCGACCTGGTCAAGCGCGACGACGCCAAAGGCACCTGGCACGCCAGCCATTTCCGCTGGCGGCTTCAAACGCTGCTGATCGTTGGCGGGCTGTACGTGGTGACGTCGCCGCTGTTTTTGCTGTTGTTTGTGCCCGGGCAGATCGCCTGGTGGCTGATTTCGGTGTGGTTCCTGTACCGCATCGTCAAAGGCATGCTGGCGCTCAATGCCGGGCGCGAGGTGGCCTGACCGCCGTGTCGGGCGTCAATCCCATTTGGAGTGAGTCAACGTGAGTGCCGATCCGAACTGCATCTTCTGCAAAATCGTCGCCGGGGTCATCCCCAGCCGCAAGGTCTACGAAGACGATCAGATTTATGCCTTTCACGACATCCACCCGTGGGCCCCGGTCCACTTTCTGCTGATTCCCAAGCTGCACATCCCGTCGATGGCGCAGTTGGGACACGAGCACGAGGCCTTGCTGGGCCGCATGATGGTGCTGGCCCCCAAGCTGGCGCTGGAGCAAGGCTGCAACCCTTACCCCGATGGGGGGTTCCGCATCGTGTCCAACACCGGAATCGAGGGGGGGCAGGAGGTGCATCACCTGCACGTTCACGTCATGGGCGGTCCGCGTCCGTGGCTGAAAGGTTGAGCGGGGTTGCCCCGGCTCGAACTTCCCCCACGGCTTAGAATCCCAAGCAGATCGGCCACTCGTTGTGGCCCTGCTGAAACACACTGGAGTTGAATCATGGGCAGTCTTTCCATTTGGCACTGGTTGATCGTGTTGCTGGTTGTGGTGTTGGTGTTCGGCACCAAGAAACTGAAGAACCTGGGCTCCGACCTGGGCGGCGCGGTCAAGGGTTTCAAGGACGGCATGCGTGACGGTTCCGCCACGGAGGACACCCCCGCAGCGGCCCAACCTCAGGTGGCCCAGGCCGCGGTCGAGAAGACCACCATCGATGTTGAAGCCAAGACCAAGTCCTGATGCATGATTGACCTCGGCATCTCCAAGCTGGCCATGATCGGGGCCGTGGCCCTGGTGGTCATCGGTCCTGAGAAGTTGCCCAAGGTGGCCCGCACCGTGGGCGCTTTGCTGGGCAAGGCACAACGCTACGTGGCCGACGTCAAGGCCGAGGTCAACCGCTCCATCGAGCTCGAAGAGCTCCAGAAGATGAAGGACACCATGACCAGCGCGGCACGCGACGTCGAGTCCTCCATCCAGTCGTCGGCCAACGACTTTGAAAAATCCTGGGCCGAAGCCACCACCGAATACACCTCGTCGTCCACAGACCCCAGCGCGGCGTTGTCCGAGTTGGGGCAGCCGCTGGTGCCTCAGTACAAGCATCCGGGCAAGAAGTGGCGCGTCAAGCAAGGGGCGGTGCCCCAGTGGTACAAGGCCCGGGCTGGCGTGCGGGGCCGGGTGCAGTCGGGTGCCGCCCGCGTGGCGCGCTTCCGTCCCAAATCTCGGACCTCCTGATCCATGTCTTCATCCCAACCCGACCCGCACGACGAACTGGCGGGCACCGAGCAGCCTTTTGTCCAGCACCTCATTGAACTGCGGGACCGCATGCTCTATGCCCTGTACGGCGTGGGGGCCTGCATGGCCTTGCTGGCCATCTGGCCGGGTCCGTCTGGCTTGATTGACCTCGTGGCCATGCCCATCCGGGCACACATGCCACCCGACGCCAAGCTGATTGCCGTGGGCGTGTTCACGCCGTTTTTTGTGCCCCTCAAGGTGCTGATGATGACCGGGGTGCTGATGTCACTGCCCTGGCTGATGTACCAGGCCTGGGCCTTCGTGGCCCCGGGGCTGTACTCCCACGAAAAGAAATTTGCGCTGCCGCTCATCGTCTTCGGCAGCGCACTGGCCTATGCGGGCATTGCGTTCGTGCAGTTTTTTGTGCTGGACCGCATGTTCGCCTTCATCCAGAGCTTCACCCCGGCCAGTGTGGCGGCCACACCCGACATTGCGTCGTATGTGGAGGCCATCCTGTCGCTGTACCTGGCATTCGGCTTGGCCTTCCAAGTGCCCATCGTGGTGGTGCTGTTGGTGCGCTTCGGGCTGGTGACGGTGGACAAGCTGCGCGAGTTCCGCGGCTACTTTGTGGTGCTGGCGTTTGTGATCGCCGCGGTGGTCACGCCGCCCGACGTCATTTCGCAACTGGCCTTGGCGGTGCCCATGGCGTTGCTGTACGAACTGGGCATTTTGGGGGCGGCTTACATGGCCAAGGTCCACCCGCCCGAAAGCAGCGAATCCGGCACCGACGCGGCCAACTGACGCTGGCGTTCAGCCCTCAGCTTCTCACTGCTGCACCCGCACAGGGTTGCGTTTGCCCGCCACCACACTCAGGTGGGTTTCCTTGCCGTTGCGCAGCACGGTCAGGTCGGCCGGGGAGCCGGGTTTCACCGAGGCCACTTGCGCCAGCAGCTGCGGCACGTTGTCCACCGCATGGCCGTTGATCTGGGTGACCAGGTCACCCGGCCTCACGCCCGCCAGTGCGGCCGGACCGTTTTGCAACACCCCGACGATGACCACGCCGTTGGTGGTTTGTGGGGGCAGGCCAAAGGTTTCGGCCAATTCGGGGGACAGATCGCGGGGTTCCACGCCAATCCAGCCCCGGGTGACCTTGCCCTCTTGAACAATGGCTTCCATCACGGTGCGGGCGGTGGAGGTGGGGATGGCAAAGCCAATGCCCATGGAGCCGCCCGAACGTGAATAGATGGCGGTGTTGATGCCCACCAGGTGTCCGTGGACATCGACCAGCGCCCCGCCGGAGTTGCCGGGGTTGATGGCGGCATCGGTCTGGATGAAGTTCTCGAAGGTGTTCAGGCCCAGCTGCGAACGGCCCAAGGCGCTGACGATGCCGCTGGTCACGGTCTTGCCCACGCCGAAGGGATTGCCGACGGCCAGCACCGGGTCGCCCACTTGCAAGGCGTCGGAGTCGCCCAGGGTCACGGGGGTCAGGCCGTCCAGCTCCACCTTCAGCACGGCCAGATCGGTTTCGGGGTCGGTACCGATCACCGACGCTTTGACGATCCGCCCGTCGTTGAACATCACTTCGATGTCGTCGGCCCCTTCAATCACGTGGTTGTTGGTCAGCAGGTAGCCATTGGGGCTGACCACCACCCCCGAGCCCAGCCCGGTTTGGGGCTGTTGCTGGGCCATGCCCTGCTCGCCAAAGAAAAAGCGGAACCAGGGGTCGTTGCTGTTGGGGTGGCGCTGGGGGGCGGTGCTGGTGCGGATGCTGACCACCGCGGCAGAGGCCACCTGGGCCGCATGCCGGAACGACGTGGCCCCGCTGCTGACACCCGGTCCTTCGGACGAGGTGGCGGGGGCTTCGATCACCGGCACCACCGAGGCCAGGCGTGGCCGACGGTCCAACCATTGGGGTTTGAGGGTGGCCACCACGAAATACGCGGCCAGCAGCACCGTGACGGTCTGGGAAAACAGCAGCCAGGCTTTCTTCATGGTGAAAGTTTCGTCTGGTGGGGGTTGAACAGAATGAAGCGTTGAGCAGCGTCACACGCCCGCAGGCCACTGGATGCGGTCGCCCAGCAGCGTCCACACGGGCGTGAGCCGCCCTTGCAGATGGGGCAACTGGCCCAAATCGCAATGGCTCTCTTCGGGGCTGTGGAAGTCGCTGCCGCGCGAGGCGGCCAGGCCGAACTCCAGCGCCATGTCGGCGTAGGTGAGGTACTCGTCGGGCGTGTGGCTGCCGGTCACCACCTCTACCGCCTGCCCGCCGTGGCGCTGGAACTCGGAAAACAGCGCGTACTCAGCGGTGGGGCTGTGGTCGTAACGGGCGGGGTGGGCAATGACCGCCACTCCACCGGCCTCGCGAATCCAGCGCACGGCATCACCCAGCTTGGCCCAGCGGTGCGGCACGAAGCCCGGCTTGCCCTCGGTCAGGAAGCGGCGAAACACCTCGTGGGTGTCGGCGCACACCCCGGTTTCCACCAGGTAGCGGGCGAAGTGGGTGCGGGAGATCAGCTCTGGGTTGCCCACGTATTTCAGCGCACCCTCGTAGGTGCCGGGGATGCCCACGGCCGCCAGCTGCTCGGCCATTTCCAGCGCACGGGCGCCGCGGCCCCCGCGGGTGTCGGCCAGGCCCTGGATGAGGGCGGGGTGGTCGGGGTCGAAGCCCAGGCCCACGATGTGCACCGTCACGCTGGCGAAGGTGACCGAAATTTCCGTGCCTGTGACGTAGGGGAGTCCCAAGGACAGTGCGGCTGCACAAGCCCGGTGCTGACCGCCCACCTCGTCGTGGTCGGTCAGGGACCACAGTTCCACGCCGTTGGCCTTGGCGCGCTGGGCCAGGGCTTCGGGGGTCAGCGTGCCATCGGAAACCACCGAATGGCAGTGCAAGTCGGCGTTGAGCAGGTCGGCAGGGTTGGGACGGGCCATGGGGAGATTGTAGGGAGCGCCCGGTTGGGCGGGGGAGCAATGCGGGTGTGCGCGGGGGTGGGGCTCGTCAGGGGGTGATGTTGTATTTCACACGATCTTGGCGCGTCTCTGCCAAATTTGCCTGAATGGGGTGAAATTGACCCAGAAAATTAAAGTACAAACGTTTGCGCAAATGTTTGCTGCATGAAGTTGGCGCAATGTTTGCTTGATGCCTGACGCTTGCCGTTGTGAGGCACCCGCCAAGGTGACAGGCCTGTTGTCACCGTCCATTTGATGAATCCCTCCATGAAAACCCCACGCTTGTCTCTGCTTGCTGCCCTGTTGGCCGCCGCCGTGTTCAGTCCTGCCGCCATGGCCCAGGACTGGTCGTTCAAGAACGTCAGCATCAATTACCTGGATTGGTCTGGCAAAACCGAGCGCCACACCGGCACCGGGCCCTTCGGGCAGAAGAAGGACTTCACCTTCCTGGAGCTGGAAGGGGGCATGGGTGGCAAATGGGGGGATGTGTATGGCTTCTTCGACATCGAGAACCCCACCAACAGCCCCGTGGAAAACACGGTGGGCAAAGGGCGCCGCATTGCCACCAAGGTGGTGGGCCGCTACAACCTGACCGAGGCCGGAGGCGTGCCGGTGCAGCTGTACGGCCATGTGTACCACTTTGAGGAGCACGGCTTTCGCGACGAAAACCGCGTGCTGGGTCTGGGCACCACCCTGGGCAAAGGCGGTTACTGGATCAAGCCCTTCGTGGGCCTGCACCAGGAGGACAAAACCGGTTTGGGTGCAGGCATGAACGGGGGCATGCTGGGTTGGGTGCTGGGCTACAGCTTCAAGGTGGGTGACCAGTCCTTCATGCTCACCAACTGGCACGAAACCGAGTTTGGCCGCAAAGACAAGTACCTGACCGTGGCCAAGAACGGGGGTGTGACCACCGCCAAGAAGACCGCTCAGAACGGCGCGGTGTCGCTGTGGTGGCACCTCAACCCCACGGTCACCCTGGGGGCCACCTACCGCTACGCCGACCAGAAGCTGGGCCACGGGGCGTACCAGGACGCCCTGATCTTCACCGCCAAATACAACTTCTGAGGCGGTTCAGCCCTCCACGCCTTCGACGCCTTCCACCAGGAAGCGCAGACGTCGCTGGCCCTGCCACTCGTCGGCCTCCAGGCGGAAGGCCAGGGTGGCCTTGGGGGGCAAGGGCTCGGTGCGGTTGAACCACATGGCGTCCACCGGGTCACCCTGGTGCTTGAGCTTGAGCGCCAGGTGTTTGTCGGCCACCAGGCGCTGGCCCACCACCTCCACCTCCTCGGCGAACACGGGCGGGGCAAAACCCTGGCCCCACACGGGTTGCTGCAACAGCTCGGCCACGTCCAGGCGGCGAAAGGCCTTGTCCAGCGGGCCGTCGGTTTCCAGGCGGCGGGTGAGGGTGGCGGCGTCCAGCCACTCGTGGGCCACCTGTTGCAGGGCGGCTTCGAACTCGTCGAGCCGGTCGGCGTCGATGGTGCAGCCCGCGGCCATGGCATGCCCGCCAAAACGCCGCAGCACGCCGGGGCAGCGTTTGGCCACCAGGTCCAGCGCATCTCGCAGGTGAAAGCCGGGGATGCTGCGGCCCGACCCTTTGAGTTCGTCTTCGTGGCCGTCGGCCTGGCTCAGGGCAAACACAAAGGTGGGGCGGTGCAGCTTGTCTTTGATGCGGGAGGCCACGATGCCCACCACACCTTCGTGGAAGTCGGGGTCGAACAGGCACAGCGCCGGGGGCGGGGTGTCGGTGTCGTCCATCAGCTCGTCGGCCAGTTGCAGGGCCTGATCGCGCATGTCGCCCTCGATGGCCTTGCGCTCGCGGTTGATGCCGTCCAGCGCCCGGGCCAGCTCATCAGCACGCTGGGGGTCGTCGGTCAGCAGGCAGGCAATGCCCAGCGTCATGTCCGACAGGCGGCCTGCGGCGTTGAGGCGCGGGCCCACGGCAAACCCCAGGTCGAAGGCGTTGGCCTTGGCGGTTTGGCGGGCGGCCACCGCGTACAACGCGGCCAGGCCCGGGGGCAGGGCCCCGGCGCGGATGCGTTTGAGCCCCTGCGCCACCAGGCGGCGGTTGTTGGCATCCAGCCGCACCACATCGGCCACGGTGCCCAGGGCCACCAGGGGCAGCAGGGCGTCGAGCTTGGGCTGACTTTGCGGTGTGATGACTTCACGCGCACGCAGCTCGGCGCGCAGGGCCAGCAGCACGTAGAACACCACGCCCACCCCGGCCAGGGCCTTGCTTTCGAAGGGGCAGCCGGGCTGATTGGGGTTGACGATGACGCAGTCCTGCGGCAGCACCACCTCGCCGTTGACCTGGGCGGGCAGGTGGTGGTCGGTCACCAGCACCTGCAGGCCCAGCCCTCGGGCGGCCTGCACGCCGTCCAGGCTGGCGATGCCGTTGTCCACGGTCATCAGGATGTCGGCCCCGCTGGCCTTGACGCGTTGGGCAATGCTGGGCGTGAGGCCATAGCCGTCGGCCACCCGGTCGGGCACCAGAAAGCTGAAGTGGCCGGGCCGCGGTGCACGCCCCTGGGCCTGGGCCACGGCGGCGTCGAGTTGGGTGAGGCCGCGCAGCGCCACGGCGCAGGCGGTGGCCCCGTCGCAGTCGTAGTCGGCCACCACACACACACGTTGGCCTTGCAGCAGGGCGTCGGCCAGCAGGCGGGCGGCGGCGTCGGCGTGCAGCAGGGTGCTGGGGGGCAGCAGACGGCCCAACTGGTCGTCCAGCTCGTCGGGCTGTTGCACACCGCGGGCCGCGTACAGGCGGGACAGCAGCGGGTGCACACCCGCCTGCTCCAGCGCCCAGGCGGCGCGGGGGGCGGTGGCACGTGTAACGAATTTCATAGCAAGCTCTGGATGTCATTCAAGCGCTGAGGCTTGAAAATGTTTGAAATTCTGGCGCCCCAGCGCTCGCCCAGGCTGCGGGGGCCAAAGCCCAGGCGCAGCAGGCTGCGCTCGCCGCACAGGCTGACGGTGATGGGTTCTCCGGCCCGGGCGCGGTCCAGCCAAGCGGGCAGCACCTCGGCATCGGTGTGCAGCCAGGCGCGGGTCCAGGCGGCGGCGTCACCCGCCAGCGCGGCTTGGCGCAAGCCATGCACCAGGTCCACCGGGCGCATGGCTTGCGGTGGGGTGTCCGCGCTGGCGGCACCGGTGCCCGCCATCCACACGCTGTTGACCGGGGGCAGGCCCTGTTGGCTGCGCTGGTCGTGGGCGGGGTGGGTGTAGTACAGCATTTGCGCCTCGGTTTGCAGGCGGCGCAGGCTGGGGGGCAGGTCGGCCATCCAGGGGCCGATGGAGCGCTCGCCGCTGGGGCTGGTCACGCGGTCGGGCGAGGCCACGGTCAGGCCGCGAAACACCTCGCCCACGGCCAGCCAACGGTGGGCCGACACCCAGTGCAAGGTGATGCCGTCTTCCGCCGCCAGCGGGGCCAGGGCCTGCATCAGTTGCAGGGAGGTGGCGTCGTCCAGCCGCAGCGATTCGGGCGGGTGCAGCGACACATGGTCCATGCCCACCTCCTGGTGGGCGGGCATGAACCAGGCCGCAGCGGCGTTGGGTGCGGGCAGCCGGTGGGCGTGGTGTGCCCGGGCCTCCCACGCCGCCCAGGGCAGGGTGGTGGTGGCGGGCAAGGTGGCGGGCAGGCTGGGCAGCTGGCCTTGGGCCAGGGCCAGGGCCCATTCGTGCGGTGGGGTGCGGGTGTCCAGTGTGCCGCGGTGCCAGTGCCGGGTGCTGGCCAGGGCCAGCAGGGCCTGGAGGTGGGGCAGGGCCTCGGGCCAGGCGGCCAGGGCGGGGGCTTCGTGTGGGTCGCCACCAGTTTGGGCGAAGGGCAGCACCAGGTGCAGGGCCGGGGGCTGCGCGGGGGGCTGAGCGGAGGGCTGATCGGGGGAGGGGGTGGGCGGCATGCGGGGATTGTCGGGGATGCCACAATCCCCAGCGCCATGAACCTCCCCTACGAACTCTCCCTGGGCTGGCGCTACACCCGCGCCGGTCGGGCCACGCGCAAAAACGGCTTCATCTCCTTCATCTCGGGCGTGTCCATGCTGGGCATTGCGCTGGGGGTGGCGGCGCTCATCATCGTGCTGAGCGTGATGAACGGTTTTCAGAAGGAAGTGCGTGACCGCATGCTGGGCGTGCTGGCCCACATCGAGGTGTTTGCGCCCAACGGCGCGGCCCTGCCCGACCTGCCGCGCACCCTGGCCGAGGTGAAGGCCCACCCCGAGGTGCGCGGGGCCGCCCCCTTCATCGCCGCCCAGGGCCTGCTGGCGCGGGGCGAGGACATGAAGGGCACCATCGTGCGTGGCGTGGACCCGGCGCTGGAGGGCGAGGTGAGCGACGTGTTTGCCCACAACCCCGTGCTGCAACGCCTCAAGCCCGGGGCCTTTGGCATCGTGCTGGGGGCCGACCTGGCGCGCAACCTGGGTGTGATGGAGGGCGATTCCATCACCCTCATCGCCCCCAGCGGGCAGGTGACCCCGGCGGGCGTGGTGCCCCGCCTCAAGCAGATGACGGTGGTGGGCACCTTCGACTCGGGCCACTACGAGTACGACGCCGGGCTGGCCCTGCTGCACATGGACGACGCCGCCCGCATCTTCCGCCTGGAAGGCCCCACCGGCCTGCGCTTGAAAATCGCCAACCTGCACGAGGCCCCCACCGTGGCCCGGCAGCTGGTGCAGACCCTCAGCGGCGACCTGTTCGTGCGCGACTGGACTCGCACCAACCGCACCTGGTTTGCCGCCGTTCAGTTGGAAAAACGCATGATGTTCATCATCCTCACCCTCATCGTGGCGGTGGCGGCGTTCAACCTGGTGTCCACCCTGGTGATGACGGTGACCGACAAGCGCGCCGACATCGCCATCCTGCGCACGCTGGGGGCCAGCCCGCGCAGCATCATGGGGGTGTTTGTGGTGCAAGGGGCCTTGTCGGGCGTGCTGGGCACACTGGCCGGACTGCTGCTGGGGCTGGGGGTGGCGTTCAACAT
>DASUON010000510.1:0-5714 GCA_036276615.1 Burkholderiaceae bacterium | reverse complement strand
CTGTTCCGGCGTGCGGGTGTCGGCCACCTCGGGAAACACTTGTTCGATGCGGCGCACCAGCATCTCGGCACGGGTGCGGGCCAGCGGGGTGTCCAGGCGCAGGTCAAAGCCGCCCAGTTCGATGGTGCCGGCCACGCGCAGCTGGTTGCCCAGGCGGGAAATGGCGATCTTGAGCTGGTCGTCCAGCAGGCTGACGCTGGGGGCCTGTTCGGGCTTGAGCAGGGGCAGCGTGGCGCTGTAGCCCTTGCCGGGGTAGATGGGCACGCGCACACCGGCCTGGGCCATGAGCGCGGTGGTGTAGGAGCCGCAGGCCACCACGAAGGCGTCGGCGGTCAGGCGCTTGACATCGCCGGACTGGCGGTCCTTCACGGTCACGCCGTCCACCTTGCCGTGGGCGGTCTGGATGCGCTCGATGTCGTGCTCCATCAGCGTTTGCATGCCCTTGGCTTCGCACAGGCGCAGCAGTTGCTGGGTGAACACGCGGCAGTCGCCGTGTTCGTCGGTTTCGGTGTAGGTGCCGCCCACGATGCGGTCGCCAAATGCTTGCAGGGCCGGTTCGATGCGCAGCAACTCATCGCGATCCACCACGCGGCGGCGCACGCCGTGGCGCTGCATCACTTCCGCCGCACCGCCGGCATCGGCAAACGACTTTTCGCTGGTGTAGTAATGGGCAATGCCGCGCGTCAGGCGGTTGTATTCGATGCCGGTGCTGGCCACCATCTCTTTCAGGGCTGCGTGGCTGTATTGCCCTAAGGCCACCAGCTGGGCCACGTTGCGTTCAAAGGCCTTGTCGTTGCATTGGCCCAGAAACTGCATGCCCCAGATCCACTGGGCGGGGTCCAGTTGGGGGCGGAATTTCAGCGGGCCCTCGGGGTCGAACAGCCACTTCAGCGCCTTCAGGGGCGCTTCGCGGTTGGCCCAGGGTTCGCAGTAGCTCACCGAAATCTGGGCGGCGTTGCCGAAGCTGGTTTCCAGCGCGGCATCGGCCTGACGGTCCACCAGCGTGACTTCATGGCCGCGTTGCAGCAGGTGCCATGCGGTGCTCACGCCGATGATGCCGGCGCCCAGGACGGTGACTTTCATGTGTGCCCTTTTGAGGAGGAATGTTCGAAAGGGGCGCAGTATGGGTGAGCAGGCTCGGAAAATGAAGTTGGATTAAAGTAACGACGGAAACATCAGAAAAGCTAATTCACGGAGACGCCATGAGCACGTTCGACCCTGCCGCACTGGAATGCCTGGCCGCCATTTTGGAAGAGGGGGGCTTCGAGCGGGCCGCCCAGCGCCTGTCCATCACGCAATCGGCGGTGTCGCAGCGGTTGCGGGCGCTGGAGGCGCAGGTGGGCACGGTGCTGGTGGTGCGCAGCCGCCCGCTCAAGGCCACGGCGGCAGGACAGCTGCTGCTCAAGCACACCAAGATGCTGCGCCTGCTGCGGGCCGACTTGGAGGGTGACTTGCGCGAGCTGGCCCCCAGCTCGGTGCGGGGCACGCGCGAGGAGGAGCGGGTGTCGGTGGCCATCAACGCCGACAGCATCGCCACCTGGGCCCTGGCGGCGCTGAACCCGTTGGCCGTGGACGGCTTGCCCATCGAGATCATCACCGACGACCAGGACTTCACCCACGAGTGGCTGCGTGAGGGACAGGTGCTGGGCTGTGTCACCTCGTTGAACCAGGTGTTGCGCGGCTGCCGCATGGAGGCTCTGGGGGGCATGGACTATGTGGCCGTGGCCAGCGCCGCCTATGCGGCCCAGCACTTGCCCGACGGTCTCACGGCGCACCGCTTTTCCACGGTGCCGTTTGTGGCCTTCAACCGCAAGGACGACATGCCGCGCGACTTTGTGGCCAAGGCCTTTGGTCTGAAGCGTGTGGTGTTGCGACACACCTTTGTGCCGTCTTCCGAGGCGCAGGTGCGCGCCGTGATGGCGGGTTGGGGCGTGTCGGTGTTGCCGCGCATGCTGGTGCAACCCGGTCTGGACGGTGGTGAACTGGTCAACGTGGTGCCCCACCACCACCAGGAGGTGCCGCTGTACTGGCACTGCTGGAACCTGAGTTCCGATGTGCTCGACGCCCTCACCGCCGCCTTGCGGCAAGCCGCCGCCACCCGTTTGCGCCCCACGGCAAACCCCGACTGACCCCGTGGCGCAGTGCAGCGCCATGGCGGGACGACGCGTGCGGGCTGGGGCTGTTGTTGGGTCCGATGTCGGTCATTGCGCAGCCGGTTCGGTTGGGGTTGGTCGGACCCCTCACCGGGCCTGCACGACGTGGCGGCGGCATTGGCCCAACCTTCATTGCCGAGGCCTGCAACGAGCGCCGAGCCGCTTTTTTGGCGGGGTGCACCCGGCGCAACCTCTTTGTGCCGCGCAAACGCGGAGGACCTGCCGGGGCGTTGATGTCCAATGGCGGCCATGCAGCGACGTCAATTCCTCCGCACCCTCGGTTCATCCGCATCGTTCACCGCCCTGGCCCAGGGCATGGCCCTGGCCGCCTGGCAGCGCCCCGTGCAGGCCGCCTTGGCCCACCCCCGTTGGCGGGCCGATCCCTTTGCGCTGGGCGTGGCCAGCGGCGAGCCCGAGCCCGACAGCGTGCTGCTGTGGACCCGCCTGTACCCGGGCATGCCGGTGCCCGGCCAGTCCGCGACCGATGCCGAGCAGGCCGCCAATTTTGAAGAAAAATCAGGCTCTAGCGCTTTCAATGCAAGCGTGGTCAGCTATGAAATTTACAGTGATGAGGCGTTGAGGCAACGCGTTCAGCAGGGTGAAGTGCGCACCGACCGGGAGCGGGGTTGGAGCGTGCACGCCCGTGTGTCGGGTCTGCAACCCGGCCGACCCTACTGGTACCGCTTTCGCAGTGGCGATGCCGTCAGCCCCGTGGGCCGCACCCGCACCAGCCCCGCACCGGATGCCGACATTCGCCAGCTGCGGCTGGCGCTGGCCTCGTGCCAGCACTACGAGCAAGGCCACTATGCGGCCCACGCCGACATGGCCCGCCGCGACCTGGACCTGGTGCTGTTTGTGGGCGACTACATCTATGAAGGCTCCAACCCCAAGTACCTGATTCGCCCCCACACCGGCAAGGCACCCAAGACCCTGCCCGAGTACCGCGAGCGCCACGCCCTGTACAAGCAGGACGCCGACCTGCGGGCCTGCCATGCCGCCCACCCCTGGGTGTGCACCTGGGACGACCACGAGGTGGTCAACGACTACGCCAACGACCAGGACCCCGCCTACACCGACCCGCAGCAGTTCTTGTTGCGCCGTGCGGCGGCCTACCAGGCGTATTTCGAACACATGCCCGTGTGGCCCGGCGGGCCGGGTGGAGCGCATCCGCGCATCCACCGCCACCGCACCTGGGGCCGTCTGGCCGACTTGTGGACCCTGGACTGCCGTCAGTACCGCACCCCGCAGCCCTGCCGCGACCCGCTCAAAGGCGGCGGTCGTGTGGTCGTCAATTGCGAAACCGCAGCCGATGCACACCAAAGCATGCTGGGGGCGGCGCAGGAAGCCTGGATTCGCGATGGCCTGGCGCAGTCCCGACGCACCTGGCGCCTGCTGGCGCAAAGCACGCAGATCAGCTCCACCGGCATCGACACCCCGGTGGGCCGCAGCATCTACACCGACGGCTGGGACGGTTACGCCGCTGCCCGGGCCCGCCTGCTGAGCGCGGTGGCCGAAACGGGGCCGCGCAACGTGCTCACCCTGGGCGGCGATGTGCACCAGCACGTGGCCGCCAACCTGCGGGTGCGCCCCAACGACGACAGCTCACCCGTGGTGGCCGCGGAGTTCGTCACCACCTCCATCACGTCAAGGGGCATGAGCCCGGGGGCGCTGGAGCGCATCCGCGCCAGCAACCCCGACATTGCCCACGCCCGCAGCGACGAACGCGGCTATGTGCGGGTGGACGTGACGCCCAACGCCATCACCGGTGCCTTTTTGTCCACGCCGTTTCCGGCGCAGCCAGGGGCCACGTTGGGGGTTCAGGCCACCTACCGGGTGCGCCATGGCCAGGCGGGGGTGGAGGCCGTGTGAGGCTTATTTCTTGGCTTGTGCGATGCCCGACCACAGCTCATCCAGGTCGGGGAACTTCCACTTGTCGGGGTCTTCCCGGCCCAGGATCTTGACCTTGCAGGTGGGGGCGGCGAGGTTGATGACCTCGGGCACGATGCGCTGGGCCGAACGCGTCGAGAAAAACGCTTTCACCGTGGGCTTGAGCAGCGACTCGGTGGACTGGTCGGTGACCACGGCCAGCCGGTTGTTGTCCAGCAGCACCAGCGAGCCCGTGGGGTAGATGCCCAGGCTGCTGACAAAGGCCTGGAAGATGCGCGGGTCGAAATGGCCATTGGCCCACGAGGCCATTTGTTTGAGCGACTGGGCCGGGTCCCAACCCGCTTTGTAGGGGCGGTTGGAGGTGATGGCGTCGTACACGTCACACACCGCGCCCATCTTGGCCAGCCGACTGATCTGGGCATCACTCAGGCCCTTGGGGTAGCCGGTGCCGTTGGTTTTTTCGTGGTGGTTCAGGCACACGTCGATGGCCGCCGCATCCGTCACACCGCCTTCGCGCAACAGGCGCACGCCTTCTTCGGGGTGGCGCTTGATGAGGGCAAATTCCTCATCCGTCAGCTTGCCGGGTTTGTTCAGCACCTCGGGGGGCACCGCCATCTTGCCGATGTCATGCATCAGCCCGCCCATGCCCGCGGCCTTGGTCTCTTCGTCGCTCAGACCCAGTTGGCGGGCCAGGGCCACCATCAGGGCGCACACGGCCACCGAGTGCATGTAGGTGTAATCGTCGGCGGTCTTGAGTCGGGCCAGGCTGATCAGCGCCCCGCCGTTTCGCGTGACCGAGTCGGTGATGTCCTCCACCACGGCCTTGGCCACCGCAGAGTCCACGGCACGGCCCATGCGCGCTTCCTGGAACATGGAAGACACCGCTCCGGTGGCCTGCTTGCAGATGGCGGCGGCCCGGGCAAATTCCTGGTCGGATGACACCTTGGTCACGGTCACATGGGCGGGACGGTCGTACTTGACCACCTGCTCCATGGCTTCCGCGGTGATGGCCTCATCCTGCGGTTGCGGCTCGGGGGCGGGCGGGGTGGACTCCGGGGCGCCGGGCACGGCCACGTCCAGGCCCCGGTCGGTGTCGATCATCACCTCGCGCACCTTGCTGCTGCGGATCTTGTCCAGGTCCTTGGGGTCGGTGACCACAAACTGCCCGCGCCAGAAAGGGTGGTCCATCCAGGAGCCACAGAACTCCTTGACGTGCATGCCCAAACGGACGTCTTCGACCTGGATTTTCTTCAGCATGGGTGCGGAACGGAGCGGGTTTCAGCGAACCATCAGCACGGGCACGGAGCAGTGGGCCAGCACCTGCGTGGCCACCGATCCCATCACCAGGTTGCCCAGGGCGCTGTGCCCGTGGGAACCCATCATCACCAGGTCGTAGTCGCCCTCTTTGGCCACCTTGGCGATCAGCTCGCCCGCATGGCCCACCTTGTATTCGATCTTGGGCTCAATGCCATGACGGGCCAGGAACTTTTGAACCGGTGCGCTGACCTTGGTGGCCTCTTCTGCGTAGTACTCCTTGACCAGATCGGCACCCACTGCGGCACGTGCACGGGGGGGCAAGGCGGCAATCGCGGTGAAGGCCGTGAATTGGCTGCCAGTCCCAAACAGTTCGGGGTGCGTGGTCAGGTAGGCCAGCATCTTTTTGGTGAATTTGCT
>DASUON010000509.1:0-3373 GCA_036276615.1 Burkholderiaceae bacterium | reverse complement strand
GATCAAGGCTTCGTTGGCCTGGCGGATGTGGGCCTTGGCCCCGCCTTCGGTGATGTCGGTGCTGCTCAAAGGCCCTCCTGCCGGTCTGCTCACTTGGCGGCGGCGTCCCACACGGCGTGGGAGTAGGCGGCCTTGCCGGGGTCTTTCTTGATGACGGGGGACGAACCGCCCGTCATCAGCACCTTGACCGTGCGCTCGTAGGCGGCGGGGTCCAGGTAGCCGATCTTGGGGCTGTTGGCGTTGCTGATGAGCTTGGCCACGTTCTCCATCTGGCGTTGCTGCACCTTGACGGTGGCACTGCCCGAGGCGTCCTGGGCCACCACGATCTTGGCGGCTTCTTCGGGGTTCTTGACGGCGTCGTTCCAGCCCTTGAAGCTGGCCTTGAGGAACTTGGCCATCTTGGCGACAAACTTGGGGTCTTTCAGGCTGCTGTCGAGCACGTACAGGCCGTCTTCCAGCGAAGCGGCACCCTGTTCTTCGTAGAAGAAGGGGATCAGGTCGCTTTCCTTCACGCCCGCGTCGATCACCTGCCAGTACTCGTTGTAGATCATGGTGGAGATGCAGGCGGCTTGGTTCTGCAGCAGCGGGTCGACGTTGAAGCCTTGCTTGAGCACCTTGATGTCGGTGTCGGGCTTGTAACCCAGCTTGCCCATCCAGTTCAGGAAGGGGTATTCGTTGCCGCCAAACCAGACGCCCAGGGTCTTGCCCTTGAAGTCCTTGGGGCTGGCAATGCCGGCGGACTTCTTGCAGGTCAGCATCAGGCCGGACTTGTCAAACACCTGGGCGATGTTCACCAGGGGCACACCGGCTTCGCGGGCGGCCAAGGCGTCGGGCATCCAGTTGACGATCACGTCGGCCGACTTGCCGGCAATGACCTGCACGGGCGAGATGTCGGGACCTCCGGCCTTGATGGTCACGTCCAGGCCGGCGTCCTTGTAGTAGCCCTTGGCCTGGGCCACGTAGTAGCCCGCGAACTGGGCCTGCGGCACCCACTTGAGCTGGATGGTCACCTTCTCCGCGGCCTGGGCGGCCACACTGCCCAACGCACACACGGCGGCCAACGCCGTGGTCAGCACCGATACCTTGAACGAACGCTTCATGGGGAACTCCTTGTGGGAAAAAAATGAACCGCCACCCTCACGTGGCCGAACGCACCGACGGATGCCAGAACGCCACCCGGCGTTCCAACCTCACTAGCAAGGCGTAGGCCACAGAGCCTGTGACTGCCGCCACCGCAATCGCCCCCCACACCAGCGGCATGTTCATGCGCGATGCCTCGGTGGAGATGCGAAACCCCAGACCCGCCGTGGGCGAGCCAAAAAACTCGGCCACGATGGCCCCGATGAGCGCCAGCGTGGCATTGACCTTGAGCGCCCCCACCACAAACGGAAAGGCCGAAGGCAGGCGCAGGTCGCGCAGCGTCTGGGTGTAGCTGGCCGCGTAGGTGTGCATCAACTCACGCTGCAACTTGTCCGCCGCGTGCAAACCCGCCAGCGTGGACACCAGCATGGGGAAGAAGGTCATCAACACCACCACCGCCGCCTTGCTGGGCCAGTCGAACCCGAACCACATGACCGCGATGGGCGCCACGCCCACCAAGGGCACCGTGCTGGTGAGCGAGGCCAAGGGCAGCAGCCCACGCTGCAAGAATGGCGCACGGTCGATGGCGATGGCCACCCCGAAACCCAGCCCGCAGCCCAGCAACCAGCCCACCACCACGGACTTCAGCACCGTCTGCACAAAGTCCCCCGCCAGCTTGTCGGTGTGCTCCATCAGCGCTGCGCCAATGAAGCTGGGGGCTGGCAACAACACCCGGGGCACGCCCAGGCCCAGCGTGAGCACCTGCCAGAACACCAGCACCCACAGCCCGAACACCGCCGCGGCCAACCAGCGGTCCATCCACTGACCATCCAGCAAGGCCATGCGTTGGATGGACAACACGGCCAGCGCCGCCAGCGACAACACAGGCAGCCAGAAGCCCGCGGCCCCTTCCACCTCGCCCAGGGCGGGCGGCAGTTGCGCCCAGCACAGCCCGGCGGCCAAGGCCACCACGGCCACCGCCACGCTGCCCCAGCGGCTGGGCACTTGCAGGCCCAGCAGCCCCGCCAGCGCCAAGCCCAGCAGCCCTGCCAAACCCCAGCCGTGGTGCCAGGCCCCGGGTGCCGTGGCCACGGTCTGGCCGTCGGTCGGCGCCATCAGTCCATAGGCCAAGGACAACAGGGTGGCGCCCAAAGCCAACACCGCCCACATCGCACCGGGGCGTGGCGTGCGCACGGCGGTCAGCGGCGCATCCACGGCATTGGCCCGCCCGTTTTCTTGCAATGTTTTTACATTCTCACGCTTTTCATGATTGGCAATATTGCTATTGTTTTGAGATCTCACTTCTTGCCTCCCTTTTGCAGCACCAGGCGCTCGAATGCGGCCACCGCCGCGGTCAGCGCCATGCCCAGCAAGGAAGCCATGAGCAAGGCCGACCAGATCTGCACCGTGTTGCCGTAGTACGAGCCCGTCAGCAGCCGTGCCCCCAGGCCGGCTTGCGCACCCGTGGGCAGCTCGGCCACCATGGCCCCCACCAGGCCCGCCGCAATGGCCACGCGCAACGCTGGAAACAGGAAGGGCAAGGCCGACGGCATGCGCAGCATCCAGAACGCCTGCCAGCGCGACGCGGCGTAGGTGTGCATCAGCTCGGTTTCAATGCGTTGCGGACTGCGCAAGCCCTGCACCATGGCCACGGTGACCGGAAAGAAACACAGGTACATGGCAATCACCGCCTTGGGCAACACCCCGGCAAAGCCCAGGCTGCCCAGAATGACCAGCACGATGGGCGCGATGGCCAGCACGGGAATGGTTTGCGATGCCACGATCCACGGCAGCAGCGCGCGGTCCAACGAGCGCGAGTGCACGATGAGCGCAGCCAGCACCACGCCCAGCACCGTGCCCATGGCAAAACCCAGCAAGGTGGCTTCGCCGGTCACCACCACATGAAACAGCAGGTTGCGCGGCGAGTTCAGCGGCCAGTCCACCAGGCTGCTCCAGAAGTCCAGCGCCACCTGATGCGGCGAAGGCAACACCGGCCGCTCCATGGACAGGGTGGCCCGCAGCAGGTCCGTCCAGGTCCAGGGCTGGTTTTGGGGTTCCAGCACCCGTTCAATGGCACCTGGTGCGTTCAATCCCCACGCACCCAGGTACCACGCCAGCAACACCACCGCAGCCACCAGTGCCACCGGCCCGGCGTTGGCCTTCCAAGGGGCGCGTTCAATGGTGGCCATCGGCCAGGGCCTCCCGCACTTCGTGCGCCAGCTGCATGAACTCCGGGGTGTCGCGCAAGCCCAGGTGGCGCTCGTCGGGCAAGGTGGAGTCAATCACCTTGACG
>DASUON010000508.1:0-4097 GCA_036276615.1 Burkholderiaceae bacterium | reverse complement strand
AGCGGGCTGCATTGGGAATCACGGATTCGTTTGTTCGCCTGTCTGTGGGCATTGAAGACGTGCAAGATTTGCGCCGTGATTTGCGCAATGCGCTGGACGCCATATGAACGGCGTTGCATCCCGAGCGGTTGTATGACCCATGGGCGGCGTGGGTGGCACGGAGACATGACCCCAGAATTTCATGAACGAATTATGAACATCCCATCAAAAAAGGGCGGTCATCACCCTGACTTTTCGGAGGTTTATAAGGGCAAATCTGTAGCAATATAGGACCGCCCAGCGCCTACCATTGGCGCTTTCTTTCATTCATAAAAACTCACAAGGGAATCCATGTTCAACACCCTGCGCGCCCGTTTGATCGCCCTGTGTGTGGCCATCACCACGCTCTCATTGCTGACCCTGGGCATCGGCACCTTTGCCGTGGAACGCGCCAACACCCTGCAAGCCCTGGACAACCGCATGGGCCAGCTGACCCGCATCCACGCGGCCGAGCTGACCCAGTGGGTGAAGGAAAAACAACGCATCACCAGCTCGCTGAAGGTGGCGGTTACCCAGGCCGACGCCATCCCCTTCCTGGATGCATCCAAACAAGCCGGCGCATTTGACGACACCTATTTCGCCTTCACCGACAAGCGCTTCGTCACCTCCCACCCGATGCCCGCCGGTTATGACGGCACCACCCGCCCCTGGTACAAGCAGGCCATGCAAGCAGGTGGGGCGGTGCTGACCCCAGCCTACACAGATGCAAGCACAGGCAAGCTGACCATCACCTTTGCCGAGCCTTTTGGCCCCTCGGGTCAATTCCAGGGGGTCATTGCCACCGACATGCACCTGGACACCGTCACCAAGACCGTGACCGCCATCCGCCCCATGGACAAGAGCTTCGCCTTCCTGCTGGACGGCGAAGGCAAGCTGTTGGCCCATGCCAAGCCCGAGCTGGCACTCAAGCCCGTGTCGGACCTGTCACCCAGCCTCAGCCCGGCCCAGGTCACCCAACTGGCCGACAGCGGCCAACGCGCCGACGTGACCATCGACGGGACCGACCTCATGCTGTACGCCGCCAAGGTGGAAGGCACGCCGTGGACCCTGGCCATTGCCGTGGACCGGGCACAAGCCACCCAGCCGGTGCGTGACATGCTGGTGCTGGCGCTGAGCATCACCATCCTGTGCACGCTGGTGGCTGTGGTGCTGGTCACCCTGGTGGTGCGCCAGCAGCTCCACCGCTTGGACCGGGTGCGCGACGCGCTCAACGACATTGCCTCCGGCAACGGCGACCTGACGCGCCGTCTGTCCACCCAAGGCAATGACGAACTGGCCCACATTGCCACGGCGTTCAACCAGTTCGTGGACAAGATTGCCGCCACCATGGTGCGGGTGCGTGAATCGGCCGAATCGGTGCGCCATGCCTCCAGCGAAATTGCCAGCGGCAACCGCGACCTGTCCAACCGCACCGAGCAACAGGCCAGCTCCCTGGAGGAAACCGCCTCGGCCATGGAGGAGTTGACCGCCACGGTCAAGCTCAACGCCGACAACGCCCGTCAGGCCAACGAGCTGGCCGCCCAAGCGTCCAACGTGGCCACCCACGGCGGTGAAGTGGTGGGCCGGGTGGTGCAGACCATGGGCGGCATCGAAACCTCGGCCCGCAAGATCGTGGACATCATCGGAGTGATCGACGGCATCGCGTTCCAGACCAACATCCTGGCGCTCAACGCCGCCGTTGAAGCAGCCCGGGCCGGTGAACAGGGCCGCGGCTTTGCGGTGGTGGCCAGCGAGGTGCGCAACCTGGCGCAACGCAGCGCCACGGCGGCCAAGGAAATCAAGACGCTGATCGACGATTCCGTGGCACAGGTCACCTCCGGCAGCCGTTTGGTGCAGGACGCGGGCGCCACCATGGAACAGGTGGTGGACAGCGTGCGCCGCGTCACCACCATCGTGGCAGAAATCAGCAACGCCAGCGGCGAACAAAGCACGGGCATCGCCGAGATTGGCAACGCCGTGGCCCACATGGACCAGGCCACCCAGCAAAACGCCGCCCTGGTGGAACAAGCCTCCGCCGCGGCCCAGGCACTGCAGGAGCAGTCCGTTCAACTGGCCGATGTGGTGGCGGGCTTCAAGTTGTGATCACAGCCCGGCGCGCGCCTTTTGCCGCAAGGCCTGGTGCGCGGGCCGGTTCAGGCACCGGTCCAACCAGGTCAGCGTGAGCGGGAAGCCCTCCAGCAGCCCCTTGGCGGGTTTGGCCCAGCCCACCACCGAGGCCACGCACAGGTCGGCCACGGTGAAGCGATCGGCAGCCAAGTGACTTTGCCCCTTGGCCTGCTGAGCCTCCAGGTGCCGCTCCAGCACGGCCAACGGCACCTTCAGGCGCTGCTCGGCGCCATCGGCCAGCTCGGGCTTACGCTGGTCGGCGGGCATGGCCAAGCGGTGCATCAACACCGTGAGGGCGTCTTTTTCCACCTCGGTCACGGTCCAAAAGCTCCAGCGCAGGGCTTCGGCCTCTTCGGCGGCGTTGGCGGGGCTGATGGACTGGCCATCGGCCCGGCCATGCACACGCGCCAGGTACAGCGCACAGGCCATGCTCTCCCACACCGTCACGCGGCCTTCGGGCCGGTCGTCGGTGAGGACCGGAATGTGACCATTGGGGTTGAGCGCCAGCATCTCGGGGGTGCGGGCACCGCCATTGAGGTAGCTGACCGATTCGTGCCGGTAGCTCAGGCCCAGTTCTTCCGCGGCCCACAGCGGGCGGATGGCACGCGACGCGGCAATGCCGTGGATGGTGATGGCGGGGGTGGTCAAGGGTTGTCTCCAGAGGTCAGCAAATCCTGCAATTCGGCCAGCGTGGCAATTTCTTCGTGGGGCACGTGGTCGGTTTCGGACCACACCTGCTCGCTGCGGTTGACCCACACGGTCTGCATGCCCGCGCCCAGGGCCCCCACCACGTCCAGGTGGGCATCGTCCCCCACGTGCAGCAATTGGTCAGCGCTCAGGCCCACGGCCTGGGCCGCGGCATCAAAAATGCGCCGGTCGGGCTTGGCCACACCCAGCCCCACGGCGGTGATGCGGGCCTGGAAAAAATGTGCCAAACCAATGGAATCCAGGTCGGCATTGCCATTGGTCACCGCCACCAGCGGGTAACGTTGGGCCAGCCATTGCAGGGTCTCCAGCGCGTCGCTGTACAAGTTCACGCGGTTGCGCTCGGTATAAAACACATCAAACGCCGGTTGGGCCAGCTCAGGCGGGTTGCCCGCCTTCACCAGCGCCCGTCGGATGGCCTCCAGGCGGATGGCCCCCAGGTTGTGTGACAGCTCGGGATGGTCGCGCAACACCTGCTGGCGAATGTCGTGCCGTGCGTGCGGGTTGGCGAACAGCGCCGACGTCATGGGCGCGTGCTGGCTCAGCCAGGCCGTCAGCACCCGCTCGGCGGCGTCGATGGCGGGCCAGATGGGCCACAAGGTGTCGTCCAGATCGAGGGAAATGGCACGGATGCGGGCAACGTCAAGCATGGTGGTCGAGAATACCGCATGCTTCTTTCATCCCCCTTCCAGCCCGAGCCGCCCCACCGCCATGGCCAGCCCCAGCGCACCGCGGTGCTGTACTGCAACCTGGGCACCCCCGACGAGCCCACGGCCCCCGCGCTGCGTCGTTACCTGGCGCAGTTTCTGGGCGACGCACGGGTGGTGGAAATCCCCAAACCCCTGTGGTGGCTGATCCTGCACGGCATCATCCTGCGCGTGCGGCCCGCCAAGTCGGCAGCCAAATACGCCAGCGTGTGGACGCCCGAAGGTTCCCCCCTCAAGGTGTGGACGGCCAAACAGGCTGCGCTGTTGCAGGGCTTTCTGGGTGAGCGCGGCCACCGTGTGACCGTGCGCTACGCCATGACCTACGGCAACCCCTCGGTGGCCAGCGAGCTGGACAAACTCAAGGCCGAGGGCCACACCCGCATCCTGCTGCTGCCCGCCTACCCGCAATACAGCGGCACCACCACCGCCCCGCTGTTCGACCAGGTGTATGCCTGGGGCCAGCGCACCCGGCACCTGCCGGAGCTGCGCTTCATCAACCACTTTCACGACCACCCGGCCTACATCCAGGCCCTGGCCCAC
>DASUON010000507.1:0-3428 GCA_036276615.1 Burkholderiaceae bacterium | reverse complement strand
AGCCCGCCGTGCGGCGGTGGCGCAGGCGGCCATCGAGACCGGCCTGCCCGTGATCGAAGACAACCCCTACGGCGACCTGTGGTTTGACGCGCACCCGCCCGCCTCGCTGGCCTCGCGCAACCCCGAACGCACGGTCTACCTGGGCTCGTTCAGCAAGATCCTGGCCCCCGGCCTGCGCCTGGGCTTCATGGTGGCCCCCAAGGCCCTGTACCCCAAGCTGCTGCAAGCCAAGCAGGCCGCCGACCTGCACACCCCCAGTTTCAACCAGCGCATCGTGGCCGAGGTGCTGAAGGACGGCTTCATCGACCGCCACGTGCCCTCCATCCGTGCGCTGTACAAGGCGCAATGCGAGGCCATGCTGGCCGCACTGGAGCGCGAATTCGGCCACACCGGCCACGGGGGCGGCGACGCCTCGCTGCAATGGAACCGCCCCACCGGCGGCATGTTCCTGTGGACCCGCCTGCCCGCCGGGCTGGACGCCGTGAGCCTGCTGCCCAAGGCCGTGGACCACAACGTGGCCTTTGTGCCCGGTGCCGCCTTCTACGCCGACCACGGCGACCCGCGCACCATGCGCCTGTCGTTCGTCACCGCCACGGTGGACCAGATCAACACCGGCATTGCCGCCCTGGCCGCCACCATCCGGGAAGCCCAGGGTCAAGCATGAAGCATGGACCCGCCACGGCCCCGCCTGAGGCAAACCTTGCCAACGGTCTGGCGCTGTCGCGGGTCATGTCCCCCCCGCCTGCATCTGACGCCCCCAGCCTGCACCTGTGGGGCCGCCTGTCGTCCATCAACGTGCGCAAAGTGGTGTGGGCGCTACAGGAACTGAAGCAATCTTTCCAGAGAACAGAAGCGGGAATGGCCTTTGGGGTGGTGAACACCCCGGCCTACCAGGCCCTCAACCCCAACGCCTTGGTGCCCACGCTGCAAGACGGCGACCTGGTGCTGTGGGAGTCCAACGCCATCGTGCGCTACCTGTGCGCCCGCTACGGTGCCAACAGCCCGCTGTACCCCGCCGACCTGCCCCAGCGCTTCGACGCCGAACGCTGGATGGACTGGCAGCAAACCACCCTCAACCGCGCCAGCGGCGGCGCGTTTGTGCAATGGGTGCGCACCCCCGCCGACCAGCGCAACCCCGCCGCCATCGCCCAATCGGTGGCCGCCACCGAACCGCTGATGGCCCTGCTGGACGAGCACCTCTCCCGCCGCGCCTGGATGGCGGGCGAGCACTTCACCATGGCCGACATCCCCATCGGCTGCGAGGTGCACCGCTGGTTCAACCTGCCCCAGCCACGCCCCGGCTGGCCTCACCTGTCCGCCTGGTACGCCCGGGTGCTGGAGCGCCCCGCCACCCGGGGCGTGCTGGACCTGCCGCTGAGCTGATTCCTCCCCTGTCCCCATTCTTGGAGCTTCCCCATGCGCCCACGCCCCTTTGCCCAAGTCGATGTGTTCACCACCACGCCCTACCGCGGCAACCCACTGGCCGTGGTGCTCGACGGCACCGACCTGAGCACCGAAGACATGCAGCGCTTCACGGCCTGGGCCAACTTGTCTGAAGCCGCGTTCCTCCTGCCGCCCACGCCCGAAGGCGCTGCGGCGGGCGCGGACTACCGCGTCCGCATCTTCAATCCGCAAACCGAGTACCCCTTTGCCGGACACCCCACCTTGGGGGCATGCCATGCTTGGTTGGCGCAGGGAGGCCAACCCCGCCAACCCGGGATCGTGATGCAAGAGTGCGGCGTGGGTCTGGTGCCCGTTCGCCAGACGGGTTCTCGCTTGGCCTTCGCCGCTCCACCGTCTCGGCAATCCCAGCCTTCACCCGAACTTCTGGCCCGGGTATCCCAGGCGCTGGGACTCCAGGCCACCCAGGTGCTGAACGCCCAGATTCTGGACAACGGCCCGACGTTCCTGGCGCTGCAACTGTCCAGTCGGGACGAAGTGCTGGCATGCAACCCCGACATGAACGCGCTGAAAAGTCTGCGAACCTGCGCGGCCTTGGTGTCGGTTCACCCGAACGACCCAGACACTCAAATCGAGGTGCGTGCATTCGGCCCACACCTCGGTTTTGATGAAGACCCCATCACCGGCTCCCTGAATGCTTCTTTGGCCCAGTGGCTGATGGCCCACCACCGAGTGCCCTCGCAATACGTGGCCGCCCAAGGCACACAGTTGAACCGTGTCGGACGGGTTTTCATCGACCAGGATGCCAAGGGCCAGCTGTGGATCGGCGGCGAGTCCGTCACCTGCATCCAGGGAACGGTGCAACTGTGAACACCATGCGCCCACGCCCCTTTGCCCAAGTCGATGTGTTCACCGCCACGCCCTACCGAGGCAACCCGCTGGCCGTGGTGCTCGACGGGACCGACCTGAGCGACGCCGAGATGGCGCACTTCGCCCGTTGGACCAACCTGTCTGAAACCACCTTCGTGCTGCCGCCCACGCCCGAAGGCGCTGCCGCCGGGGCCGACTACCGCGTGCGCATCTTCACCCCCGGCGGTGAACTGCCCTTTGCCGGCCACCCCACGCTGGGCACCTGCCATGCGTGGCGGGCCCACGGCGGCAGCCCACGCCAACCCGGCACCGCGGTGCAGGAATGCGGGGTGGGCCTGGTGACCATCCACCTGGACGGGGGCCGCCCCGCATTTGCCGCGCCCACCTTGCGCCGCACCGACGTGCCCGAGGCCACGCTGCACGCGGCCCTGCCCGCGCTGGGCCTGCAGCCCGAGCAGGTGCTGGCCGCCCAACACCTGGACAACGGCCCCCACTGGCTGGGCCTGCTGCTGGACCAGCCCGACACCGTGGCCACCCTGCAACCCGACCACGCCACCCTGGCCCGCCTGGGCCTGAACGTGGGTGTGGCCGCCCTGACCACCCCCACCGCAGAAGCCCACGACGCCAACGCACCCGGTGCGGCGCTGATCCACCGCGCCAGCCGCGAAGCCCGCGCCTTTGCCACCGGCCTGCGGCCCGCGTCCGCCGAGCCCACCGCCCCACCCACCACCGCGCCCGACCACCAGTTGCTGGTGCGCGGTTTTGTGGACGTCATCGGCGTGCCCGAAGACCCGGTCACCGGCAGCCTCAACGCCAGCCTGGCCCAGTGGCTGATGGCCGACGGCTGGCTGCCCGACGCCTACGTGGCCGCCCAAGGCCAGGCCCTGGGCCGCGATGGCCGCGTCTACCTCTCCCGCGATGCCACCGGCCAGGTGTGGGTAGGCGGCGACGTGGCCGAGTGCATCCGCGGCACCGTGACCTGCTGAAGCCCCCTCGTTCTGTCCCCTTCACTCTCGGAGCGTTCACATGATGTTTTCACCGCAAGAACTGCTGCTGTTTGCACTCGCCGCCCTGGTGCTGGTGCTCACACCCGGACCCAACATGGTCTACTGCATTTCCCGCAGCCTCACGCAAGGCCCCAAGGCGGGCCTGCTGTC
>DASUON010000506.1:0-3612 GCA_036276615.1 Burkholderiaceae bacterium | reverse complement strand
AGAAAACGCGGGCCCCCATCGTCACCTCCGCCGGCCTGTTGCACGACATCCCGCAAAGCCGCCTGTTCGACGAAATGCTCAAGCTGCTGCAAACCGGCCATGCGCTGGCCAGCATCGAGCAACTGCGCCTGCTGGGCCTGTCCAAGGGCATCTACCCGCTGCTGGACCTGGCGGTGGAGCGCGCCGCCGAACCCTTTGTGGTCCAGGCCCTCAAGGACACCGACCGCCGCGTGGGCGAGGGCAAGCCCGTGGCCCCCAGCTTCCTGCTGGCCAGCCTGTTGTGGGCCGACGTGCGCGACGCCTGGGCCAAACGCCTGCAACCGCGCGGCAACGCCCGCCCACCCACCCCGTTTGCCGCCCTGCAAGACGCGGTGGACCAGGTGTTCGACGCCCGCATTGGCGACGTGTCGGGCCGCGGCAAGCTGGGCACCGACATGCGCGAGATCTGGCTCATGCAACCCCGCTTCGACAAGCGTGTGGGCAGCTCGCCCTTCAGCCTGGTGGAGCAGCCGCGCTTTCGCGCCGGGTTTGACTTCATGCGCCTGCGCGCCGGCATCGGCGAGGTGCCCGAAGAGCTGGTTCACTGGTGGGAAACCTTCAGCCTGGCCGACGACGCCCACCGCCGCGACATGGTCGAGGCCGTGCGGGCCGAAGCCCAGCGCTCACACACCAAAACCCAGGCCCCCCGCAAAGCCAAGGTGCACCGCGTGAACGACGGCTCCACCCCGGGTGAGGACCATCAAATGGCTGCCCCCGAGCAGGACGACCCACGGTTTCGCCCGCTGGACGACGATGCGCCGGATGTCGCGGACGACGGCAATGAAACCGGCAACCCCGATGCCCCGGCCCGCAAGCGCCGCCGTCGCCGTCGCAAGCCCTCGGGTGCCCGCGGTGGGGACGGCAGCAGTGGCGGCAACGGCGGGGAAGGTGGCAACGCCGGCGGTTCAGCCGAATGACGCTGCCCCAGCGCCCTTGGGTGCTGGCCCATGTGGCCCTGGGGGCCAACCTGGGGGACGCGGCACTCACCCTGGCCCAGGCGCTGGATGCGCTGGCCCAGACCCCTGGTGTGCGGCTGCTGAAGGCGTCCAGCCTGTACCGCACCGCCCCCATCGACTCCTCCGGCCCCGACTACCTCAATGCCGTGGCCGAGGTGAGCACCCAGTTCACCGCCCCTGCGCTGCTGGCGGCGTTGCAGGCCATTGAACACAGCCATGGGCGTGAGCGGCCCTACCGCAACGCGCCCCGCACGCTGGACCTGGACCTGCTGCGTTACGGCAGTGCCTCCATCGATTCACCCACGCTCACGGTGCCGCACCCGCGCATGGCCGAGCGGGCCTTTGTGCTGGGGCCCTTGGCCGAAATCGCCCCCCACGCGGTCAGCGCCCAGGCGCTGCACGCGGTGGCCGACCAGGCCATTGAGCGCCTGGGGCCGCTTCAGGGGGCCAGCCGTTCCCGCACCCAGTCGCCGCCGTCCTGCTGACGGTAGCGCAGCCGGTCGTGCAGGCGGCTCTTGCGCCCCTGCCAGAACTCCCAGGTGTCGGGCACCAGGCGGTAACCCCCCCAGTGCGGCGGGCGGGGCGGGTGCAGCAGGAACTGGGCGCCGTACTTGGCGGCGTTGGCCACCAGCACCGCGCGGCTGCTGATCACCTGGCTTTGCGGGCTGGCCCAGGCCCCGATGCGGCTGTCCAGCGGGCGGCTTTGGAAGTACTCGTCGCTCTCGGCGTCGCTGACTTTTTCCACCCGGCCCTCGATGCGCACCACACGCTCCAGCTCCACCCAGTGGAACTGCAGGGCGGCCCATGGGTTGCCCGCCAGTTCCAGGCCCTTGCGGCCCTGGTAGTTGGTGTACCAGACGATGCCGCGTTCGTCATACCCTTTGATGAGCACGATGCGGGTGCTGGGCCGCAGGTCGCTGCCCACGGTGGCCAGGGTCATGGCGTTGGGTTCGGGCACTTCGCCTTGAATGGCTTCCTTCAGCCAGCGGTCGAACTGGCGCATGGGGTTGGCGTCGGATTCGGTCTCGCTCAGTTCGGCGCGCTCGTAGCTTTTGCGCAGGTCGGCAATGTTCATGGGTTCAGGGGGCGGTTGTGGATGCCCATGCGGGCCGGTTGGTGGTGGGTGTCCCAGGCGCAGTCCCCGGTGGTGCCGTGGCAGCCCCGGGCGTGGTGGAAGATGTCGGCGTATTCTGCGCCGCTCAAGGGCAGGGCTCGGGGGGCGAGTGTGGGTCGGGAGGGACCATGGAGGGTGTCAGTCTCGGCAAAGGGGATTGCCTAAAATGCCGAGTTTATTTCTCAGGAGCCCCCATGTCCGCACAGCAGCAAGACGACAGCACCCGCACGGCTTTTGCCATCCTCATTCCCCTCATCATCCTCATCGTGGGGGTGGTGTTGGGTGTGGGCATCCACAAGGCCCACCAGCGCAAGCCTGCCGCGGCCCCCGCGGTCGTGGCCCCGGTCGCTGCCCCGGCGGGTGCCGAGCCTGAGGCGCGTGTGGTGGTCACCGATGGGGTGGTGAAGTTCTATTTCGCGTCGGGCAAGGCCGACCTGGCGGCCAACGCCGTCGAGGCCCTGGGCGCCGCCATCAAGGCCGCGGCCGATGGCAAGAAGCTGGTGCTGTCGGGGTACCACGACGCCACCGGTGACGCTGCCGCCAACGCCGAGCTGGCCAAGGTTCGCGCCCTGACCGTGCAGGCCGCCCTGGTGGCTGCCGGTGTGGCCGAAACCGCCATCGAACTGAAAAAGCCCGAGGTGCTGACCGGTTCCGGGGACAACGCCGAAGCCCGCCGCGTGGAGCTGTCCATCCAGTGAGGGGTTTTCACCCATCACAAAAAAGCCCGGCATCGCCCGGGCTTTTTTTTGGCCCGATCAACCGGGCAGCAGGCCAACCTGGCCTGCGGCGTGGGGGGCTGGTCAGGCCCGCACGTTGACGTGGTTGCCCAGGGTGGCCGTGGGGTTGGGCATGCGTGTTGCGTTGGCTTTGGCGGCTTCGGTTTCCCGGGCTTTGCTGTTGTCCTTGTCGCCATCGCGGTCCACCTTGGCCGCTTTGGGGGCACTGGTGGCCTGGGTTTGGTAGGTGTTCAACCGCGTGGTGTTGAGGGCCGAGGGGGTCATGACGCGCTCCTGCGAGTGGAAGGTCTATTCTGCCGCATCGCCCTTGGCGTGTGTTCCCTGGGCGAGGGCGCCGGAATCAACGGGGTGGGCAAACGCCACACGGGCGTGGGCGGCGCGGATGGCGTCCAGCGCAAATTGAATGGCCGCCATGTCGGTTTGGGGAGTCACTTCCACGTCCACCAGCAGGCTGTCGCTCTCCTGTTTGGCTTTTTGCAGGGTGGTGGCCAGTTGAGCTCGTTCGACGGGCTGGTGTTTGAAGGTGTATTGGCCGTTGTCGCTGATGCCCAGCGTGGCGTGGGCCGCGGGGTCGGGTGCGCGGCAGGCCGACAAGCCCACCAAGGCCACCAGGGCGAGCCAACGAAGGGGGGTGGAGTGAATCATGGGGCGGTCCCGATGGAGGGAGGTGGCATCATCGCCGGACAACCCTGCGACCGCCAAAACCCAGGCTTGGGCTCAGGGCCGCGCTGGAAGTTCCCCGGCACCTGGGCCTGGAGGGGCCGGG
>DASUON010000505.1:0-2118 GCA_036276615.1 Burkholderiaceae bacterium | reverse complement strand
GCCCAGCAGGCCGCCGGGTTGGTCGTCGTCGAACTGCAGGCCGCAGGCGTCGGTGGGGTTGCTGCCCGCGGCGGTGATGCCGCCCCAGGCCGCACAACTGCCCACCGCCAGCACATGCCGGGCGCGGGGGGCCAGGCGTTGCAGCCAGGTCATCATGGGCACGCCGGTGCCCGCCAGTACGTGAAAGCGCCCGCTGCCATGCGGGCCGCGCAGCACTGCGCCTTCCACACACAGCACGTCCAGCGCCTGTTCGCCGCGTTCGATGCGGCCCAGCAGGTCCACCAGCTCGTCGCCACAGGCCATGGACAGCGAGGGGTGCCACAGCAGCTCAATGCCCGCGCTGCGCAGGTGGCGGAAGAAGTCGGGCGTGTCGGCGTTGAGCAGCGACATGCTGCAGCCCCCGCAACCGCCCGATTGCAGCCACAGCACGTTGAGCGTGGGATGGGTGGTTGTCATGTGCCCTCCAGCCCCAGGCGTTGCATCTTGCTGCGCAGGCCCACGCGGGACAGGCCCAGTTCCTTGGCGGCGCGGGTCTTGTTCCAGCGGTGGCGCAGCAGGGTTTCGCGCAGCACCAGGGCTTCGACCACGTCCAGCCGCTCGGCCAGCGTGCCCTGGCCCAGGGCCGGGTTCCAGCCGGGCAGGCTGGGCCCTGTGGGTTTGCCGCCCCCGGCACCCGCGCCTTGCAGCACCCGCGCCGACAGGGCGTTGGGCATGACGCGGGGCGTGCCGTCGCTGCCCTGGTGCAGCGCGTCGCTCAGCGCCAGGGCGCGGGCGATTTCGTTGCGCAGCTCGCGGATGTTGCCGGGCCAGGCATAGGCCATGAAGCAGGCCAGGGTGTCGTCGGACAGCGCGGCCCCGGGGTGGCCCAGTTCGGTGGCCACCTCCTGCACCAGTTGGCGGGCGATGGGCGGGATGTCGGCCACCCGCTCGCGCAGCGGCGGCATGGTGAGGGTCAGGCCCGCCAGGCGGTAGTACAGGTCTTCGCGGAACAGGCCGTCGGCCACGCGCTGCTCCAGCTGGCGGTGGGTGGCGGCCAGCACCCGCACGTTGACGGGCACCGGGCGCGCCGCACCCACGGGGCGCACCTCGCCCTCTTGCAGCACGCGCAGCAGCTTGACCTGGAAGGCGGGCGAGGTCTCGCCGATTTCGTCCAGGAACACCGTGCCGCCGTGGGCGCGTTGGAACAGGCCGGTGTGGTCTTCGTAGGCGCCGGTGAAGGCCCCGCGCTTGTGCCCGAACAGCTCGGACTCCAGCAGCGTGTCGGGGATGGCGGCGCAGTTTTCCACCTCGAACGGTCCTTGCTGGCGCGGCGAGGCGTAGTGGATGGCGCGGGCCAGCAGCTCCTTGCCGGTGCCCGATTCGCCCAGGATGAGCACGCTCAGGTCGTAGCGGGCGGCGCGGGCGGCCAGCTCGCACACGGTGTTGAGCGGGCTGTCGGGCGCGCGAACCAGGCGGTCAAAGCCAAAGCGGTGGCGCGCCTGGTCCAGCTGCTGGGTGGTGCGCTGGCGCAGCACCGGGGTGCTGGTGCGCAGCTCCAGGTCCAGCCGCCGGGTCTGGCGTTGCAGGGCCTGGGCCTCCACGGCGTTGCGCACGCTCTCCAGCAGGTGCTCGGGCGACCAGGGCTTGAGGATGTACTGGTAGATGCCCGCGTCGTTGATGCCGGCAATGATGTCTTCGCTGTCGGTGTAGCCCGAGATGACGATGCGCACCGTCTCCGGCCAGCGCTGGCGCACCTCTTTCAGGAACTGCACGCCGCTGGTGCCGGGCATGCGCTGGTCGCACAGGATCACGGTCACGCCCAAGCGCTCCATCAGGTCGCGGGCCTCGTCGGCACTGCTGGCGCAGAAGACTTCAAAGTCCTCGTCCAGCGTGCGGCGGATGGCGTCTTGCGAGCGCACCTCGTCGTCCACCACCAGCACGGCGGGCAGTCGGAGCGGGGGCAAGGGCATGTTCATCGGATCAGCAAATGCGCGGCAGCTGCTCGCCGCTGAGCCAGTCCACCACGCGCCTGCCGCCAAAGCGGGTGTCCATCTGCACAAAGTGGTGGGGGTCTTCGGTGACCACGCCGATGCGGGCCGCATCGCGCCCCAGCGGGTGGGTGCGCAGCGCGGCCAGCGC
>DASUON010000504.1:0-23573 GCA_036276615.1 Burkholderiaceae bacterium | reverse complement strand
CGATGCCCACATCGACCTGCGGCTGGCGTCCATGATGAACGACCTGGGCCTGCCCCCCCGCCACGCCCACAACCCGGTCAACGACGCGACCATGGCCGCGCTGGCGTTCATCAAGTTGCGGGGGTTGTTGGGGCGGGACTGACCTGGCGCGGGGGCTGGCCTGACGGATGGGCCGTGGAGTGGTCACCTCGCCGGTGGTTCGCTGGCGCGAACTGCGCTGCGGTGCTCGACCGTGGGGCGTCGTCGCGGAACTCGCTGCACGCCCTTGCGGGCGTTTCGCTCAGACAGCCGCGACGAAGTCAGAGGTGGAAGGTGCGCTTGCGCGCACCCGCCCCACGGTCTGTGCGCCTCGCCACCGGCGAAGGAGCGCCGCCCCAGGCCCACCCGCCCCACCCCGCCGCGCGGCTCCTTGAGCGCACCAAGTTCCTCACCCACCCCATTTCAACCCCAACCTGGAGAAACCCCATGAAAACCTGGATCTGCGTCGTTTGTGGCTTCGTGTACGACGAGGCCGAAGGCCGCCCCGAAGACGGCATTGCCCCCGGCACCCCGTGGGCCGACGTGCCCGCCGACTGGATGTGCCCCGACTGCAACGTGGCCAAGGCCCAGTTCGAAATGGTCGAGCTCTGAGTCACCCCCATTCGCGGACCTTCATCTCCCATTCAGGTCACGCCGATACCATCGCAGACCGCGCTGACTTTTCCTGGCCTGACCGACCCATGAACCTCCAAGAACTTGAATCCGAATCCGACGAAGCGGGCATTTCCGCCGCCGATCGCATGGCGGCCGCCAAGCGCAGCACCTGGGTCAGCGTGTTCGTCAATTTGATTTTGACGGCCGCCCAGCTGGTGGCCGGGGTGCTCACCAAGTCGCAGGGTCTGGTGGCCGATGGCATCCACTCGCTGTCCGACCTGGTGTCCGACTTTGTCGTGCTGCTGGCCACCCACTTCAGTGGCAAGGACGCCGACGAAGACCACCCCTACGGCCACCACCGCTTTGAAAACGCCGCCTCGCTGGCGCTGGGTGCCATCCTGCTGGCGGTGGGCCTGGGCATGATCTGGGCGGCGTTTCGCAAGCTGGAGGCCCCCGAAACCGTGCAACCCGTTCACCAGGCCGCGCTGTGGGTCGCTGGTGTGGCGCTGGTGGCCAAGGAGGGCCTGTTTCGCTACATGCTGACGGTGGCCAAGCGCGTCAAGTCCAGCATGCTGGTGGCCAACGCCTGGCATGCGCGGTCCGATGCCGCGTCGTCCCTGGTGGTGGGCGTGGGCATCGTGGGCAACCTCATGGGCTACCCCATCCTGGACCCCATTGCGGCCCTCATCGTGGGCTTCATGGTCACCAAAATGGGCTGGAGCTTTGCCTGGGACGCCCTGCACGACCTGATGGACCGCGCCGCCGACGACGCCGAGGTGCAGGCCATCCGCGACACCCTGCTGGCCACCCCCGGCGTGAAAGGCGTGCACGACGTGCACACCCGCAAGATGGGTGACCTCATCCTGGCCGATGCCCACCTGGAAGTGGACGCCACCCTCAGCGTGGAGGCCGGACACAACATTGCCGTGCAAGCCCGCGAGCGGGTGATGCAGCGCCACCGCGTGCTCAACCTCATGACCCACGTGGACCCCTGGATGCGGGCCGACCTGGACCACGCCGCCGAGGGCGGGGCCACGGCCTCGCAAGGTTCGGCGGTGCGGGCATGAGCCGCGGCTTTTGCCGCCCCCGCAGCCTCAAGCTCGTGGGTGGCCTGTGGGCGGCGTTGCAGATCAGCCTGTCGGGCTGTTCGTCGGAAGCCCCGTGGGACCAGGCCCTGGTGTGCGCTGGCACCGAGACCGTGTCCACCAGCACCCGCAACGCGCAAGGTGCCACCGCCATCCAGAACGGGCAGCCCTACGCCATCCGCTTGCAGGTGCGTGTGCGGGAGGGCCGTTTGCACCTGAAGTCGCTGGTGGCCGAGCGCTGGACCACCAACGACGGGCTGGAGCACTACCGTGCCGACACCCCCGGCGGCTGGCTGGTGGGGCAACTGGACCCTGGCCAAGGGCAGTTGCAGGTCATTTCCGAGCGCTCGCTGGACGTGGCGGGCGACGTGCAGACGGTCCGCACCGTGGGGCGGTATGCCTGTTTGCCCTCCAACGGGCCGTTGCTCACCTCACGCACCTGAGGTTCTGGCACATTGGCGGCCATGCGCATCCTGTTGATTGAAGACGACTCCATCCTGGGCGAAGCCCTGCACGACTTTTTGAGATCCGAAGGCCATGTGGTCGAGTGGGTTCAGCGCCTGTCCCTGGCGCGTGCGGCCCTGAGCGGCCAGCCCTTCGACATGCTGGTGATCGACTGGCAGTTGCCCGACGGCTCGGGCCAGGCCTGGCTGGCCGGCTTGCGCGACGCCCAGGTGTCCACCCCGGCCATTCTGGCCACAGCACGCGACCAGCTGGCCGACCGCGTCACCGGGCTCAACGCCGGGGCGGACGACTACCTGGTCAAACCCTTTGCCCCCGAAGAACTGGCCGCCCGCGTGCTGGCCGTGGCCCGCCGCACCGTGGGCCTGCCGGTCAACACCGTGGTGTGCGGCCCGGTGCGGCTGGACTTGCAGGCCAAATCCGCCTGGCTGGACGAACAACCCGTGGCCCTGACCTCGCGCGAATGGGCTTTGCTGGAAGCCTTGGCGCTGCGCAAAGGGCGCACCGTCTCCAAGGCCGACCTGGAAAACCTGGTGGTGGGCTTTGACGGGGCCATGTCCAGCAACGCGCTGGAGGTTCACATGTCGTCCATCCGCAAAAAGCTGGGCAAGGACGTGGTTCAGACCCACCGCGGCCTGGGCTACCGCTGGGGCGGCTGAGCCATGGCCGGGTTGCGAGGGCTGGCACCTCCTCCCTCCATCCGCAATCGGCTGGTGCAGGCCGTGGTGGGGTGGGGCATTCTGTGGGTCATGCTCATGGCCCTCACCCTCGCCTGGGTGGTGCAAGACGAGGTGGACGACCTGGCCGATGCGGGCCTGCGGGAGTCGGCAGAGTGGCTGTTCGAGCTGTCGCTGCGCTCCCCCGAGTCCTTGCGCACCGGCGTGGGTGAGGACCGCATGCCCGCCCACCACGAAAAACTCATCTGGCAACGGGTGGACGCCCAAGGCCGTGTGCTGGGCCATTCACACAACGCGCCCGATGTGCCGCTGTTTGCCGAACCCATGGCCGGGGTGGGCAACGCCGCCGGGGAGTGGCGGGTGTTTGGCCTGGTTCTGCCCGATGGTGCGGGCCAGCTCTACGTGGCCGACCGCCTGGCCGAGCGCTGGGCCGCCCGCTGGGAAGCGGCGTTGGGTGCGGTGGTGGTCACCGTGCTGATGGGGGCGGCCTTTGTGGTGTGGCTGCGCCGCCGCGTCCAGCACGAACTGATGCCGCTGGTCACCCTGAGCCAGCAGGTGGTGGCCTACGACCCGGTGCACCACCCGCAGGCGCTCGACGCCCCGCTGCGGCAGGAGCTGACACCCATCCACGACGCCGTCATGGCCCTGGGCCAGCGGCTGGTCAAGCGCATTGAACGGGAACGGGCCTTCAGCGCCCATGCGGCCCATGCCCTGCGCACCCCGCTGGCGGGCATGGACGCCCAGCTGGCCATGGCCCTGCGCGAAAGCACGCCCCAGCAGCGCCCGCGCCTGTTGCGCACCCGTGAGGCGGCCAGCCGCCTCAACCGCGTGGTGTTGTCCATGTTGACCCTGTTCCGGCGGGTGGACCGCATCCAGTGGCAAACGGTGGAGCTGGGGCCGTTGATGAACCGCATGGGCATTGAAGGGCTGGACATTGGCGTGGAAGCCACCGCCCTGGTGCAGGCCGACCCCGACCTGCTGGCCGCGGCCCTCATCAACCTCATGGACAACGTGTTGCGCCACGGTGGCACGCGGGTGACGCTGAAGGTGCAGCTGGACCTCCAGTTCCAAGTCATTTCCGTGCGGGACAACGGCCCCGGCATGGAGCCCGAACGTTTGGACACGCTGCGCCGTGCGCTGGCCTTGCAGGCCTACGAAGGGCAGATGGGCCTGGGCCTGATGCTGGCCGACCTGGTGGCCCGCGCCCACGGCGGAACCCTCCATTTGGTGAGCGCCTCCGAGGGCCTGCACGCCGAGCTGATCCTGCGCAGGCCCCCGGTCGGCTCGTGATCAGGCGAAGGTGTCGGCCATCAGCGCCTTGAACCAGGTGCCCATGTCTTCAAAGTGGTCCTTGCTCCAACCGGTGGAGGCGGCGGACGTGGCGGCCACCACCTTCATGGCCTGGGTGGCGGCGTCGTACTGGAACGCCGCCGTCAGCCACGACGCCTGCGTCATGGTGATGGTGGAGTAGCAGGCCGAGTTGGTCACCGGGGCCGGATCGGGGCTGCCGCCGGACAGGATGCGGCTGATGGCATCGGCGCACACCTTGGCCTCCTGGTTGGCAATGTGGCCGGCCTTGGGCTGGGTGGTGGCGCTGCTGTCGCCAATGATGTGCACCTTCTCGGCCCCCGCCACCGTGCTGGCGTAGCTGAGCACGTTCACCCCGGCAAAGCGGCCGTTGGTGGCGTTGTTGAGGCCGCTGGTCATCACCAGCTTGCCCGCCTTCTGGCGCGGGATCAGGTTGACCACGTTGCCGGTGAACACGCCCTGGGCGGTGTACACCTTCATGGTGGCCGGGTCCACCTGGGTCACGCCGGCGTTGGGCACGTACTCCACCACGTTCTTGTGCAGGTCGAAGAAGGCCTTGGAGAAGTTGTCCTTCTCGGTCACGAAGTCGGGGTTGGCGTCCAGCACCAGCAGCTTGCCCTGGGGTTTTTTGGCCTTGATCCAGTCGGCGATCAGACAGGCGCGCTCGTAGGGACCGGGGGGGCAGCGGTACGGGGTGGCCGGGATGGTCAGGATGGCCGTGCCGTTGGTGGGCATGGCCTTGAGCTGGTTGGCCAGCAGGGTGGTCTGCGGACCGGCCTGCCAAGCGTGGGGCATCTTGTCGGAGGTGCCCAGGCCCGGGGTGTCGTCAAAGGAGATGCCGGGGGCCATCACGATGCGGTCGGCCTGCAGCACGGTGCCATCGGCCAGCGTGACCTTGACGGCCACCGGGTCGATGTTGACCACGTCGCCCTGCACCCGCTTGATGCCGTACTTGCTGATGAGCGTGTCGTAGGCGAACGACTGGCTGGCCATGGTGCGCTGGCCGGTCAGCACCATGCTGCTCATGATGTTGGAGGTGTAGGCCTTTTCGCGCTCCACCAGCGTGACCTGGATGGCGTCGCCCCACAGGCGCAGGTACTTGGCCACGGTGGCCCCGGCCATGCCGCCGCCGATCACGATCACGCGGGACTTGTAGGCCGTGGTGGCCAGGGCCTGTTCGCTCAGGCCCTGGGCCATTTCCAGGTCGGCGTCACCGCCACCGCAGGCGCTCAGCAGCGAACCACCGCCCAGGGCGGCCGCGATGGAGAGGAAATGTCGTCTTTGCATGGTGCTGCTCCTCACTTCTTGGTCGATTTCTGGGTGGCGAACCAGGCCGAGAGCGACTTGAGCTGCTCGTCGGTGTAGGCCATGGCGTGTTTGGCCATGATCCCGTTGCCTTCCTTGCCGGACTGGAACTCCTTGAGTTCCTTGTAGATCTCGTTGGCCGACTTGCCCGCCAGGCGGTCAAACCCGGGGCCGTTGCCGTTGGTGCCGTGGCACTGGAAGCAGTTGGAGGCCAGCAGGCGTCCGGGTTGACCCACCTGGGCCAGCGAGGCAGTGGCGGCGGCGAGGGCCAATGTGCCGATCACCGCATGCTTGAGTGATGAGGGTTGCATGTGAGGGGGTCCTTCGTTGTTGAAGATGCCCCCTACGGTATTTTTTCTACCTGAAGAAAACCTGAGCTCAGCCTTGTTCAGGTGGGAATGCCCAGCAAATCCATCACACCACTGATGAAGGTCAAAGGGTGCATGGGGCAGCCCGGCACGTAGAGCGCGGGCGGGTGGCGTTCCAGGAAGCCGCGGTCCAGCGCCTCGCTGCCCGCGAACACCCCGCCCGAGATGGCGCAGGCCCCGGCGGCAATGACGATCTTGGGTTCGGGCATGGCCTCCCAGGCCAGCTCCAGCGCGGCGGCCATGTTGGCGCTGATGGGGCCGGTCAGCACCAGGGCGTCGGCATGGCGGGGGCTGGCCACCACGTCGATGCCGTAGCGCCCGAAGTCGAAATTGACGTTGGACAGCGCATTCACCTCCATCTCGCAGCCGTTGCAGCCCCCGGCGGACACCGAGCGCAGCTTCATGGAGCGGCCAAAGTGCCGTTGCAGCGCCTGGTTGACCGCCACCGGGTCCAGCCGGGGCCGGGCGGCGGTGACCACCAGCGCCCCGCGCGAGGTGGCCGACAGCTTCACGTCGTTGTCAAAGCTCAGCTTGTGTTCCGGGCATACCGGGGCGCAGTCGCCACACATCACGCAGCGGCCCAGGTCGATGGCCACTTCGGCACCCAACTGAACGGCGGCGCTGGGGCACACGTCGGCGCAGGCGGTGCAGCCGCTGGCACAGGGCGTGGCGGCCAGCACCGGCTTGCCACGAAAACCCGCGGGTTGGGCGGCGCGCAGGTCGGGGATGAACTGGCTGCCCTGGGCCCGGCGCACGGCCAGGGATTGCAGCAGGTTGCGGGGGTTCAGGGACATGGGGCGTGGGCGCAAGGGCTCAAAGGTCGTTGCCGCAATAGGACAGGTCAAAACTCTTGTTGCAGATGGGAAAGTCCGAAATCTGCTGTCCGCGCAAGGCCCAGGCCAGACCGAACCAGTTGGCCAGCGAGGGGTCTTGAACCTTGGCGTGGCGCAGCGCACCATGGGCGTCGGTTTCCAGCGCCACCAGCACCGGGCCGCGCACGCCTTCGGTCCAGCCCACGGCCAGCCGGTGGGCGGGGGCCGCCCCGCTGGCGCTGGCTGCGTCGGGCGGCTCCGCCCCCTCGGGGGCTTGCAGGCGGTCGATCAGCCAGCGGGTGCTGGCCTCGGCCTCGCGCATGCGCTGCACGCAGCGGGCCCAGCAGTCGCCCGGGGCGGGGGGAAGCACGGTGGATTCCGAGGCCACCGCTTGCACCGCGGCCACCGGGTGGCGGGCGTACAGCCCGTGCGGGTGTTGCTGGCGCAGGTCCAGGGGCAAGCCGCTGGCGCGGGCCACCACGCCGCACAGGCCCAGGTCTTGCGCGGCCTGGGGGCTGACGGTGCCCACGCCCTGCAAGCGGGCCTGCACGCTGCGCGAGGTGGTGACGAGGTGGTTGACCTGCTCAAAGTCGGTCAGGAAGGCCTGCAAGGTGGCCCGCAGGTCCTGGCGCAGCGCCTCGGTCAGCGGCGCGGCGCGGCCAGGGCGCACCCAGCCCCGCCCAAAGCGGTTGCCACACACGCGCTGGCTGGCGTTGATGACGGCGGTGCGCAGCCGCTGGTAGGTGCCTGCGGGCTGGCCGTAGGCCACGTCGGTCACCAGCCCGGTGAGGGTGGCCAGGTGCATGGCCACGCGCTCCAGCTCCAGCCCCACGGCGCGGGAGGTCTGGGTGGCCTCGTCGGTGGGGGCGGTGGCACCGCCATCGGCCCACAGCGCTTCCAGCGCCGCGGCATGGGCCCAGGCGTAGGCCATCACCGAGTCACCGGCGATGGATTCCACCAGCGGCGTGGCCAGGTGGGGCGGGCGCTGGCGCAGCAGGGCCTCCACGCCGCGGTGCTGGTAGCCCAGCTGGATTTCCAGGTGTTCCACGGTTTCGCCATGGCACATGAAGCGGAAGTGCCCCGGCTCGATCACCCCGGCGTGGATGGGGCCCACGCCCACCTCGTGCACGTTGGGGCCGCGCAGCTGGAAGAAGGGGTGGGTGTCCATCTGGCGCTGGCGCTCGCCTTCGTAACGCACGGGTTTCAGCCAGGGGTGGCCCTGGGGTTGCAGCCCGGTCTGTTCCCACAGCTCACGCTCGAACACCTGGGCCGCCGGGTGGCGGGCGGTGAGGCTGGGCACGGCCTCACCGGGGTGGGCATGGCCGCGGGCCAGGTGCAGGCCGTCAGGTTCCTGCCACAGGGCGGTGAGCACCACACCCGGCGCTTCGTCGGCCTGGGCGGCCCGCCCCCACAGGCTGATGAGGGTGTTTTTGGCATCTATCGCTTTATTTATAAGCGCAAACAGCTCTGAAATTGGTAGCAATGCCTGCGCATTGACGCACAGGCTGTTGGCGGGGAGGTTGGGGTGCAGGTTCATGCGGGATCAGCCTCCAATGGACACGGCCACCGCACGCAGCAGCCCGGTGATGGCGTCGGGCGTGTAGGTGCCCAGCATGACCAGGATGCCCATGAACCCCACCTGCGGCAGCACGGCCACCCAGCTTTCGCGCCGGGCCTGCACCTGCACCTTGGGCGCACCCCACAGCATGGGAAACACGGTGCGGCCGGTGGCCACAAAAATCACGGTCAGCATCACGCACATCAGGGTGAAGGCCATGAGGTTGCCCACCTGCACGATGCCCGAGAGGATGAGCATTTCCGCCAGGAAACTGGCAAACGGCGGAAAGCCCAGCAGCGCAAAAATGCCGCCGGTGAACAGCAGGCCGGCCAGCGGCAGGGTGCGGATGACACCGCTCAGCGGCTCCACCTCGTTGGTGCCGTACACCGCCCGCATGCGCCCGGCGGTGAGGAACAGCAGCGACTTCACAAACGCATTGCTCACGATGTAGAGCACCACGCCATAGGCCGCCGCCTGGCCCACCGACAAGCCCAGCCCGATGACGCCCGAAGAGCTGACGCAGGCATAGGCCACCAGCCGCTTGTAGTTGCGCGCCGCCATGATCTGCACCGCTGCCACCACCAGCGACAGATAACCCATGACCAGCAGCTCTTGCGACGCAAAGCCCAGCTCGGTGCCGCGGGTGGCTTGCAGGATGCGGAACACCGCCACCATGCTCAGGTTGAACTGCACCGACGCCAGCAGCGAGCTGGTGCTGGTGGGCGCGTGTTCGTAGGTGGCGGGCAGCCAGCCGTACAGCGGGGCCAGGCCCAGCTTGCTGCCCAGGCCGAACAGCATGAGCGACAGGCCCAGGCGCTGCCAGGCGTCGGGGTCGCGGGTGAGGGCGGCGCCCAGCTCGTCCAGCTGGAAACTCAGGGCCACGCCGCGCAGTTGGGCCGATTGCACCAGCGCCAGAAAGCCGATGAAGGTGATGGCCAGCGACATGCTGGAGTACAGCAGGTAGCGCCAGGCGGTGGCGCGGGGGTTGGCCGCGTCGCCCCGGGCCACCAGGGGTGCGGCGCACAGGGTGCTGACTTCGATGAGCGCCCACATCAGCACCAGGTGGTGGGCCATCAGGCCCAGGTTGACCACGGCCATGAAGGCCAGCATCAGGCCGGCGCGGGAGCGGATGTCCACCGTCAGCGCCGGGGTGTCGCGCTCGCGGGAGTACAGGTAGACGCAAATGCCCAGGAACACGGTGTTGACCACCGCCAGGAACAGCAGCGAGGTGGCGTCCAGCACCAGGTATCGGTTGGCCCACACCCGCGGCAGGGTGTCCAGCGGGTGGGTCCACAGCGTCAGCAGGGTCAGCAGCCACAGCAGCAAGGCGGCCAACACCAGCGCGGGCGACACCCAGCGGGTGCGCGGGTCGGGCACGATGTCGGCGCCCGCCTCGGGGCTTGGCAGGGTTGGGTTGGTTTGCAATTCAGGAACTGTCACGCCTTATCCTTCACCAGCCAGCAGCCCACGGCCACCGTGCCCACGTACACGCCGCTGACCGCCAGGTGCACCGGCAGCGGCCAGGGTTCGGGCATGAGGGTTTCGAACAGGGCCACGGCGTTTTCCATGAACAGCAGGGCCACCAGTTGGGCGGCGGGTTCGTCGTTGGTGGCCAGCACCACAAAGGCCACCACCACGGTGGCCGCGATCACGCCCAGCACCAGGGCACGCAGGTCGGCACGGGCCCCGTCGCCAAACTGGAAGGCCAGGATGATGAGCCCCACCGCCAGCCCCCAGGCAAACAGGTTGGAGGGCAACACCTCCTGGTAGGCCGCCGGGTGTTGGCGCAGCGTGCGTTGCAGCAGGCGCGGCACCAGCCAGGCGCGGATCAGCAGCACCTCCAGCCCGGCGGCGGCGGCGTGCAGGTCCAGGGTGTCGTGGGCGTGCAGGGTGAGCCAGCCCAGCGCCATGGCTTGCAGGCTGAGGAAGGGCGGCGTGCGCTTGAGGCGGCCAAAAAACACCGGCACCACGGTGGCCAGCACGGCCACGATGAGCGCCAGGGTGGGGTTGTGGGCAAGGTTCACACGCCGCCCTCCGTCACACCCAGCACGGCGGCGGCGGCCAGCACCAGCCAGCCCGCCAGCCACACGTAACGCGGCACCCAGCGCAGGGGCAGCCGGGCCATGAGCGACTCGAAGCAACCCACCACCACCGTCACCGCCGCCATCAGCCCCACCGAGGTGAGGGCCGCCGCCGCGGGGGCCTGCCAGGGGTCGAAGGGGTTGAGCAGGCTGGCGATCAGCCCGGCGTACAGCGTCAGCTTGAGGGCGGCGGCGTGTTGCATGGCCGCCAGGTCGGGGCCGCTGTGGTCCAGGATCATGACCTCGTGGACCATGGTCAACTCCAGGTGGGTCTGCGGGTCGTCCACCGGCACGCGCGAGGCTTCGGTTTGCAGCAGGATGAGCAGGGCCAGCGTCAGCGGCAGCAGCATCCAGCCGTGGTGGGCGGTGTCCTTCAGCCCGCCCAGCAGGTCGGCAAAGCTGGTGTGGCCGGTGGCCACGGCCAGCGTGCCCAGCAGCAGGAACAGCGCGGGTTCGGCAAAGGCACCAAACATGGCTTCGCGGGCGGTGCCCATGCCTTCGAACGGGCTGCCCACGTCCATGGCCGACAGCATCAGCAGCATGCGCGCCAGCCCCAGCGTGTAGGCCACCACCACAAAGTCGTGCGCAAAGGACAGCGGCGCAAACCGGCCCAGCAGCGGCACACACAACATGACGGCCAGCGCCGCCACCCACACGCCCCAGGCACCCAGGCGGAACAGGGGCGTGGCCGTGTGGCTCACCACCGGTTGTTTGCGCAGCAGGCGGCGCAGGTCGTGCCAGGACTGCCACAGCCCCGGGCCGCGGCGGCCCACCCACCGGCTTTTGGTGCGGTTGATCAGACCGATCAGCCAGAACGGGGCGGTGAGCACCAGGGCCAGGTGCAGCAGGGCCAATGGCCACCACAGGTCAGGCAGGGTGTTCATGTCAGTGCCCCTTCGGCCAGCACCACCAAGGCGGCAATGGCCACCACCGACGCCAGGGCCAGCGCAAAGCCCAGGCGGGGGTCGTCTTCGTGCATCAGGCGCGACACCAGGCTGGCGGTGCGGTCGCCCTCGCCAATCACGTTGTACAGCCGTCGCTCCACCGCGTCCACGCAGTCGGTGATGAGGTAGGCGTCGTCGGGGAAATACCCTTGCGGGGCCTTGCGGCGGTTCAGCAGCACCATCACGCCGCGGTAGTGCTGGGCAAAGTCGTGCGAGAAGCTGCCCGCCGTGTACTGCAGCCGCGGGCTGGCGGCGGTGTAGCCGCAGCCCCAGGTGACGCTGCGGGCCGGGGCCGGTCGCCACACCCGGCGCAGCACCCACACCAGCACAATCAAACCCGCCACGCCCAGCGACACCCAGCCTGCCCGCGTCAGTGCCCCTTGCACCTGGTTCAGTGCTTGTTCGGCCTGGGCTTGCGGCAGGGTGCGCAGGAACAGGCGGGTGGGCTCGGCCACCAGCATCAGCCCCAGCGCGGGGAACAGGCCCAGCGCCACCACCCCCAGTGCGTGCAGGGCCAGCGGCAGCTGCATCCAGCGGCTGCATTCATGCCCGGCGGGCAGGGCGTCGTCGCGGGCGCTGCCCATGAACATCACGCCGTAGGCCCGGGTGATGGACAGGGCCGACACCGCACCCACATACGCCAGCAGCGTGGCCGCGCCCACCAGGAAAAGCTTGACCCAAATCGACAGCGGCTCGCCGGTGAACAAACCGCTGTAAATCAGGAACTCGCTGGCAAAACCGTTGAACGGCGGCAGCGCCGAAATGGCCAGCCCACCCACCAGGAAGCAGGTGGCGGTGAAGGGCATGAGCTTGGCCAGCCCGCCCAGGTGTTCGACGTCCACGCTGTGTTTGGCCTGGTACACGCTGCCCGCCGCGTAGAACAGCAGGCATTTGAAAAAGGCATGGTTCAGGATGTGCAGCATGCCCCCGGCAAAGCCCAGCGCCACCAGTGAGGGCACCTGCCAGGCCAGGCCCAGCAGCCCGATGCCGATGCCGATGCCGGCAATGCCCACGTTTTCGGTGCTGGAGTAGCCCAGCAGGCGTTTCAGGTCGCGCTGGCCCACGGTGTACAGACCGCCCACCACCGCCGAGGTGGCGGAGAAGGCGATCATCAGCCAGCCCATCCAGGCCTCGGGCCGCCCCAGGATCAGGATGAAATGCAGCAGCGCAAACAGCCCGGCTTTGTGGATCACGCCCGACATCAGGGCGCTGACGTTGGCCGGTGCCGCGGCGTGCGCCCGGGGCAGCCACGAGTGGAACGGGAAAAACGCCGACTTCAGCCCAAAGCTGGTCAGCAGCAGCAAAAACACCGTGTTGCGGATGGTGCCCGGGTGCTGCTGCATCCAGTGGCCAAAGTCGGCCAGGTACCAGCCGCCTGCCTGGGTGTAGAGGATCATGAAGGCCGCCACCAGGAAGATCAGCCCGATGTGGGTGGACACCAGGTAGTTGAACCCGGCAAACCGCACCTTCTGGTTGGTGTAGTCCCAGATCACCAGCAGCCAGGCCGACAGCGCGGCGATTTCCCAGCCCATGAGGAAGGTGACCGTGTGTTCCCCGGTGTACACCATGAGGAAGGACAGCGAAATGGTGTTGAGCAGCGCAAAGTGCACGCCCACGTGGCGTGGGGTGTGGAAGTACGGGCGCAGGTAACCCACGGCGTACACCGCCCCCAGCAGCGTCATGGGCAGCGACCACGCCAGGAAGAACGCCCCCAGCGCGTCCAGCCGGAAATGCACCGCGCCAATGGGGTAGCCCCAGGGCAGCACCATGTGGGGCGTGGCCCCTTCGGCCAGCACCGGCACGACGGCCGACCAGGTGAGCCCGCTGGCCGCCACCTGGGAGCCAATGCCCAGGCCTGCCCGCACGGCATTGCGCACCGGCAGCATGGCCAGCATGGCACCCGCAATCAACACCACCGCGGCAATGAGCAGCGGCGTCATGCGTGTGGCCCGGCCCGCCAGGGCCTGGAATCAGAGAAGGGGGGGAGAAGATGTGGCACGGTTCACCTCGACATTGCACAAGACCCAAGGGATTTGTGCAACGGGTGGACCGCTGTGGTGCAGCCGCACATGCAGGCGCTTGCGACGGGACTGTTGCCAGCCTTGCGAAGGTGCGCCGGGATGAAGCGGGGAGGTCATGAAGCCATTCTAAGCCTCAGGGTGCCGGGGCTGCGTGGGGGCCTGCCCCACGGGGGAAGGTGACCACGTGGTCCACCTGCGGGCGGATGCCGATCCACTCGCCCACCGCGTGGTTGTGGTGCGAGGGCACGTGGGTCATGACCACGTCGCCACTGGCCAGCCGCAGGGTGTACAGGAACTCCGAGCCCCGAAACGCCTTGCGCATGATCTGTGCCTTCACCGGGGCGTGGTCGTCGTGCACGATGTCGTCGGCCCGCAGCAACACCTCGCACAGGCCGTCCTCGTAGGCGCTGGGCAGGGGGCATTCCTCCAGGTCCAGCAGGGGACCCAGCGGCGTGTCCACCACCGCCTCGCCGCCCGCACGGCTGATGCGGGCCGGGGCAAACACCCCGTGGCCGATGAACTCGGCCACAAAACGCGTGGCCGGGCGGTGGTAGAGCGCATAGGCGTCGTCCCACTGGTGCAGCACGCCCTGGCGCATCACGCCGATCACGTCGCCAATGGCAAAGGCCTCCAGTTGGTCGTGGGTGACGAACAGGGCCGTGGCCCCCGCGGCCTTCAGGATGCCGCGCACCTCGTGGGCCAGGCGCTCGCGCAGGTCCACGTCGAGGTTGGAAAACGGTTCGTCCAGCAACAGCAACTGCGGGCGGGGGGCCAGGGCTCGGGCCAGCGCCACGCGCTGTTGCTGCCCACCCGAGAGCTCGTGCGGAAAGCGTTTCTGCATGCCGTCCAGGCCCACGAGCTTGAGCACCTCGGCCACGCGCTGGGCGCGTTCGGCGCGGGGCAGGTCGTGCAGGCCAAAGGCCACGTTGCGCCCCACATCCAGGTGGGGGAACAGCGCGTAGTCCTGAAACACCATGCCCATGCGCCGCTGCTCGGCGGGCACATGCAGGGCGGGGCTGCTGACCGGTGTCTTGGCCACGCTGATCTGCCCGCCGCTCACCCGTTCCAGTCCGGCCACCGCCCGCAGCAAGGTGGTCTTGCCGCAGCCCGAGGGGCCGATGAGCACCCCGATGTCGCCCGCGGCCAGGCCCAGGCTGACGCCTTCGACCGCCGCGCTGGCGGCCCCGGGGTAGCGGATGCTGAGTTGGTCAACGGCGAGGAACATGGCTGCGTGCAGGGCGGTGCGATTTGTTGCAGATGACTACAATTCTCATTCAAAACACAGGCCGCTGGTGCGCCAGCGTTTGCAACCCTTCATTTTGTTGAAGTCCACCATGCCACGCTGGCTGTCCCTGTTGCTGCTTGGCCTGTTGGCCGTGGTGCTCATCCTGCCGGTGGCGGCCTTGGTGTTGTCGTGGGTGCAGTGGAACGCCGAGGTGGCCCAGGTGCTGGGCGAAATGGCGTCCACCGTGCTGCCCCAGTACGCCAGCACCTCGCTGCTGCTGTGTGTGGCGGTGGGCGTGGGCGTGGCGGTGGTGGGGTTGCTCACGGCCAGCTTGGTCACGCTGTTCGACTTTCCGGGGCGCAAAACACTGGAATGGGCCTTGCTGCTGCCCTTGGCCATGCCCGCCTATGTGGTGGCGTATGGGTACACCGACTTTTTTCAGTTCTCCGGGCCGTTCCAGGGCTGGGTGCGTGCCACCTGGGGCTTGCAGGGCCGCGTGTTCCCTGAGGTGCGCAACACCGCGGGCGCGGCCTGGGTGTTCACCTTTTCGCTGTATCCCTATGTGTATTTGCTGGCCCGCACGGCCTTGAGCGAGCGGGCCGGGCAGCTGATGGAGGCGGCCCGTTTGCTGGGCGCGCCGCTGTCGCGCCGCATCCGCGAGGTAGCGCTGCCCCTGGCCCGCCCGGCGGTGGTGGCGGGGGTGGCCCTGGCGCTGATGGAAACGTTGGCGGACTATGGCGTGTCCAGCTACTTCGGCATTCAGACTTTCACTGCGGGGGTTTACAAGGCCTGGTTGGTCATGGACAACCGCCTGGCCGCGGCCCAACTGGCCACCGTGCTGCTGGTGGTGGTGGCCGTGCTGCTGCGGCTGGAGCAGAAAGCCCAGGCGCGCATGCGCTTTGCCTTGACCAAGGGCGGGCGTGCAGGCGGGGCCGACGCGCAGCCGGTCCGCCTGAGCGGCCTGCAGGCCACGGCGGCGGTGCTGGCGTGTGCGGCTCCCGTGGTGCTGGGGTTTGTGGCTCCGGTGGCCTTCATGGTGCACCCGCTGGTGGGGGGCTGGGCCGACTTGAACGTGGCCCCCTTTGCCGGTTGGGCGTTCAACAGCCTGAAGCTGGCTGCCCTGAGTGCCCTGCTGGCGGTGGCGGTGGCGTGGGTGCTGGCGTTTGCGGTGCGGGCCCAACGTGCCGCGCAGGGCTGGGTGCCCACCTGCACCCGCGGGGTGGTGCAAGCCGCTTCGCTGGGTTATGCCATTCCGGGTGCGGTGGTGGTGGTGGGCCTGTTGTTGCCGGTGGGCTGGGTGCAGTCGGTGGCCCCCGAAAGTGCGGTGGGCTACTGGATGACGGCCACCGTGCTGGGCCTGGTGTGGGCCTATCTGGTGCGGTTTGTGGCGGTGGCCTTGCAGTCGGTGCAAAGCGGGTATGCCCGCATTCCGGGCAGCCTGGACGAGTCGGCCCGCATGCTGGGCACCACCGGCTGGGCGCTGGCCTGGCGGGTGCATGTGCCGCTGCTGCGGCGCTCCACCGCCGCGGCCTTGCTGCTGGTGTTTGTGGACGTGATGAAGGAATTGCCCGCCACCCTGGTGCTGCGCCCCTTCAACAGCGACACCCTGGCCGTCATGACCTACCAACTGGCCCGGGACGAGCGCCTGGCCGAGGCCGCACTGCCTGCACTGGCGCTGGTGGCCGTGGGGTTGTTGCCGGTGGTGTTGCTCAGCCGCACTTTGCGGAGCCGTTGACTGAATCGGTCGGTTTGTAATGTTTCGTTAAGTACTTGACGATTATCATGCCCGCCCAACGCGTTGGCATGACCCTGGGGGGGCTGTCTCGCACCAATGTGAGGAGACATACCTGTGAACAAGTGGATGAACACCATCATTCGTTGGCGCTTGTGGGCACCTGCTGTGGGTTTGATGCAGCGAATGCCGTTCCCGGCCAAGATGGGCTTGACGGCGTTGGCTTTTTTGCTGCCATGGGGCTGGCTGATGCAGAGCTTCATCGTCGCGCAGTGGCAGGGGCTGGATGCCGTGCGCCAGGAGCGCGATGGTGTGACGTATGTGCAAGCCATTTACCCTGCCCTGGAGGCCGCAGGCCAATGGCACTCGCAAGTCCGTGCCGCAGCGTCGGGTGACCGTGGTGCTGCGCTGACGGCGTCTCGCCAGGGGTTGGATGCCGCATTGAGGCAGTTGGCGTTGGTGGACCAGCGCTTGGGCGCACCGCTGGGTACAGAGGCGGGGTGGCGCAAAGTCCAATCAGCGCTTTCTGCCATGCCCGATCCGCAACAGCTGCCCCCTGACGCCCTGCGTGAGCGCATGGCCGCGGTGTCGCGCAGCCTGGCCGACTTGCTGGCCGGAGTTGCTGACCATTCCGGTTTGACGCTGGACCCTGAAATGGCGTCGTATTACGTCATGAGTGCGGCGTTGATGCGGGGTCCCATCGTGATTGAGCGCACTGCTGAGGTGGGTGCTCTGGTGGAGGAGGTCTTGGCCTCAGGGCAGCTGGATCCGGAACTGTGCAATCGGCTGGTGCGTTTGCTGGCGGTGATTCAGCACGAGCGCGACCTGGCCGCGGCGGACTTGGCCAAAGCCCGAGAGGCCGACGCTCAGTTGGCGCGGACCCTTGTGCTGTCGGGGGCGGACGCCACGGCGGAGTTGGTCAAAACCTTGTCGGCTCAGATCAAACCCGGCGACACCACGGTGGGGCCTGACAAGGCGGCTTTGGTCGCCCTGATTCGGAGCACCCAGGCGGCGCAGTTCAAACAGGTGCAGGCCAATCTTCAGCTGTTGGACGGGCTGCTGGCGGATCGTCACGCCCGGTTGCGTTCTCACACGGGCATCGCGTTGGTGGTATCGCTTTTGTGCATGGGCATTGGGGCCTACCTCGCCATGGGTTTTTACAGTGCCACGTTGCAAGGTTTTGCCGTGCTGCGGCGTGACATGCTGACCATGAGCATGGGGGACATGCGCCAAGACATCCGTCCGCTGGGACGTGACGAAATGGCCGGGTTGCAGCGCGAGCTGTCCTACATGCAGGCCAGTTTGCGCGACACCATCCGATCGGTGCGCCACAGCAGCAACGAGGTGGTCAACGCCAGCATCGAAATTGCCTCCGGGACCCGAGACCTGGCGGCACGCACCGAATCAGCCGCAGCCGCACTGGAAGAATCGTCCGCGGCGCTGGAGCAGACCACCGCCACCACCGGCCACACCGTGGACGCGGTGAAAAAAGCCACCGAACTGGCGCAAAGCAACGCCACCGTGGCGGCGCGGGGCGGCGAGGTGGTGGCCGAAGTGGTGCGCACCATGGAGCGCATCGAAGCCTCGTCGGCCAAGATCGGGGAAATCATCGGCGTCATCGATGGCATTGCCTTCCAGACCAACATCCTGGCGCTCAATGCCGCCGTGGAAGCGGCCCGTGCAGGCGAAGCCGGTCGGGGGTTTGCGGTGGTGGCTTCTGAGGTGCGGGCGCTGGCGCAGCGCAGTGCGGGGGCGGCCAAGGAGATCAAAGGGCTCATCGACAGCAGCGTGGAGCAAGTGACCCACGGCACGCAGGTGGTGCACGGGGCTGGCGAAGCCATGAAGGAAATCGTGGACACCGCCGACAAGGTCCGTGGCCTGATGAACGAGGTCAACACCGCCGCGCTGGAGCAGAACCAGGGCATTGCGCAGATCGGCCTGGCCGTTCAGGAGCTGGACCAGACCACCCAGGCCAACGCCGCGCTGGTGGAAGAGGCCGCTGCCGCCGCCACCGCGCAGCGCGACGCCGCGTTGCGCATGGCCGCCATGGTGGACGAGTTCCGCCTGACCCCGGGAAAGTCCGCTCAGGTGTCCAAGGTCCAGGGCATTGACGTGGACGCCATCATCGACGCCCACCGCCAGTGGAAGGTCAAGTTGCGCGACGCCATCGAAACCCACGCCACGGTGGACACCGCCACGCTGTCGCGCGACGACTGTTGCGCCCTGGGCAAGTGGATTTATGGTGATGGCGGCAGCCGCCTGGGCCACAACGCCAGCTTCACGCAACTGATTGAACGGCACAAGGTGTTCCACCACGTGGCAGGCCAAGTGGGAGAAATGATCAACCAGAAACGTTTTTTTGCGGCGGAAACAGCCATGGCCCCCGGCACCCCGTTTGCCCAGGCCACTCGTGACGTGGTGCAGGTGCTGTCGGTGGCCAAACGGATGGGGTTTGATGCCTGAAGCGGTGTCAGGGCTTGAATTTGGTACCACCAACAGGAATCGAACCTGTATCTAGCGCTTAGGAGGCGCTCGTTCTATCCATTGAACTATGGCGGCCAAGGCGGCGGATTGTAGCTTCCGCCTTGGCAGGCCCGGCCCCTCAACCCAGGTGCCGCCAGGCCCCTGCGCTGGCGGCACCCAGCAAGCCCAGCAGCACCACCGCACCCCAGCGGTGCTGCGCGTGGTCCAGCCGGGTGTAGAGCTCGTGGTGGCCAGCTTGTGCCGCTTTCATCCGCAGCCACACCAGCCGCATGCACCACAGGTTGGCCACGATGGCCAGCCCGCCCAGCACCGCCATGGTGTGCAACGGGGCCGTGGCGTGACTGGAGGGCCAGCCCGCCACCCCGGTCAGGCCCACGGCCAGCAGCAACGGGCCTTCCACCCACACGTCCACCCACCAATGCAAACGCGCCAGCGGCAGGTTGGCTTGCCCCGATTGATCCGCCAGGGTGCGCTCGAACACCACCTCGGTCAGCACGCAGCCCAGCCACATTCCCGCGCACCACACGTGCAACAACATCCACATGACGTTTTCCCTTCTGGTTGAAGGCCTTGATTGTTCTCATCGGCGGGCTGTGCACAATTCGCATTGCCCTCAGGTTTATGAAGGGGCAGGAGGTTGAATGAACAAGCGGGCCGTTCGCTCACCAGATGGTGTGAACAAGTCATTGAATTCAAATCAAAAAATCAAGAATTCAGGTGTTCGACGCCAGCCCGTGCAGTCGCGTTCCCAGGCCACGGTGGCGGCCCTTCATCAGGCATTGGCTCAGGTTGTGGATCAAGCCGGTGAAGCGGGGCTCACCACCCAGGCCATTGCCGACCGGGCGGGCGTGTCCATCGGCACCTTCTACCAGTACTTTGCCGACCGTGAGGCGCTGCTGGCGCACTGGCTGCACACCGAGCGGGTCCAGGTGGATCGGGCCCTGACCGCCGACCTGAGCGCCGCAGTGCACGCCGGACACCCCTTGCCGCAGGCGGTGGACCAGGCCATGGCCTTGCTGTTGTCCCGTCTGGGGGGCGACACCCCAGGCCGTCAAACCCTGCTGCGCCTGGCCTGGCTGGCCGACGCGCACCACGCCCTGGCCCCGGCGCTGCAACATGCCGCCGAGCGCAACGCCGCCCTGTGGAGTCAGCAGGCCAATGCACAAGCCCAACCCCAACCCGATGCCGTGGCCATGTACGTGGCCATTCGGGCGGTGATGGGGGTCATCCGTGCGGCGTCGCTCGAACGGTCCCCCTGGCTGGGCACCCCTGCGCTGCGCCAGCACCTGGTCACGGTGGTGTTGGCCTTGTTGCAGCCCCGGGGGGCGGTGTCAGTCGTGGGGCAGGGTGGCGATCAGGTCGATGGACTGGGCCTGCCCCGCACGGGCGCGCAAGGTCAGGCGGCGTGACACGTCGTAGAACAGGCTGATGGCGCTCAGCGTGCCGCTCAGGCTTTGTTCGTAGGCCACGTACAGGCGGCTGGACAGGCGTTTGCCCAGCAGCAGCGACGCGTCGGTGGTGGTGCCGTTTGCCGCCGTGGTGGCGGTGCGCAGCGTCACGTCGTCCAGCCCCAGGGTGCGGGCCAGGCGACCGTCCAGCCCCGGCCCTGAGCCCGCCAACATGGCCATGGCCGCTTGTTGCAGCACCGCGGCTTCGGCACCCACGCCCGTGGCGGGGCGGCCCAGCAGCAGCCAGGCCAGTTTGTCGCTGTCGGGCAGATCGGGCTGGGCGTACAGCTGCACGCGGGGCTGGCGTGCGCTGCCGGTGATCTTCACCCCCACCTGCTGGCTGGATTCGCCGCTGCGCTCAAAGGCGCGGCTGGCCGGGCGCAGGGCCAGGATGTCCAAGGCCGGGTCGTCGTGCGGGCCGTTGAAGCGCAGCGCCCCTTCGCTGATGGTCAGCGACTGCCCGTAGGCCCGGTAGCTGCCCCGCACGGTGCGCACCTCGCCCACCACGCGCAGGCTGGGTTGCGCGGGGCTGCGGGTCAGCCGCAGTTGGCCGGCCAGTTGGGTGGACAAACCCTGCCCCTGTACCGTGCAGGCGGGGCCGAGGTCCAGCGCCAGGTCCACATCGGTCTGCCAGGCGGGGCGTGCGGGCGGCGGGGTGACCACCCGGTGGTTGAGCCGCACCACCACGTCGTTGCCCTGGGTGGGGGCGGTTTCGTCGGGCAGGGTGAACTGCACCTGGTCGGCCTTGAGCTGGCCCCGCAGGGTGAACAGCCCGGCACGCGCTTCGGCGCTGGGGGGCATGCCGGGCGCTGGCCCTTGCCAGGTGGCCAACACCTGGCCGCTGAGCACCAGGCGTTGGTCGGCCCGGGCCGACACGTTGAGGGCGTGGGCCTGGGCCTCCAGGCGGATGTCGGGCGGGGCGCTGAGGTCGGGCCAGTCCACATGGCCGCTCACGTCCAGCCGCCCGCCACGGGCCTCGCCCCCCGCGCCTTGCAGGCTGAACGATTGCAGCGTCAGCCGCTGGCCGTTCAACTGCGCCCGCAGGCTGCCGTTGCTGTAGCTCAGCCCTTCCACGGCTGACCTCAAGCCCAGTTGCTGCCCGGTCAGCTCGCCCTGCCACAGCGGGTGCATCAAGCGCCCCGACAGTTGGGTGACCAGCCGGGCCTGGCCTTGCAGTCGCCACCCGGGTGGGGCCCAGTGGCTCCATTGGCTCAGGTCGGGCAGTGTCAGTGTGATGCGGCCCGCCAGTGGGCTGTCGGCGTGCAGGCGGGCGTCGGTGTTCAGCGTGACGTCGAGCTGGCCCAGCAGGGCGCTGTCGGCCTGGAGTTGGGCGCTGACGCCTTGGGCGTTGCCTTGCAACGCGGCTTGCAGGGTGCGCAAGCCCACGGGCTGGGCCGGGCCCGTCGCCGTGCCTGCCCCCGAGCCTTGTGGCCACCACAGGTCGCCCGATTCACGCGCCCAGCGGGCCGACAGGGCCTGGTCGGGGCGGGGGCGGCCATCGGTGGGCCAGCGCAACGACCACGGGCCACCCAGGGTCAGGTCGCCGCTGGCGGTGGTCAACGGGTCGCCCTCGGGCACCGCACCCCGGGCCAGGCGCAGCAGGCCTTGCAGTTGCGGCAGGCTCCAGTGGGCCAGGGCACCTTGGGTGGACAGAAGGCCGTCTTCCCAGTTCAGGCCCTGCCAGCTCACCGAGGCGGCAGGGGCGGTGCTGGCCCCTTGCCACAGCAAGCGGCCTGCGCCCAGTTGCACCCGTTGGGGGGCGGCCTGCACGGTCAGCCCCTCGTCGGCCAGGGTCCAGCGGCCCGACGGGGGGGTGGCCGGGTTGGCCCCCGCTTCCATGGGGGCGAGCGACAGTACCAACTGCCGCACCCGGCCTTGCCAGGTGGGTGCCGCAGCGGCGGCAACGCCGTTGGGGGTGCTGCTGCTGGACCAGGTGCCGTCGGCGGCCAGGGTCAGGTCGCCTTGCACGCCTTGGCCGCTGAGGTGGCTTTGGAGGTCCAGAGCCAGTTGGGGGCCTTGCCAGCGCAGGTCCAGCCCGGCCTGGCCGCGGAGGTCCAGCGGGGGGGTGGATTCGGCCTGCCATGGGCTCAGCCACGGGCGCAACCAGGCCTGGACCGCTTCCGCCTGCAACACCCGCACGTTGAGTTGGCCGCTGGCGTTGGCCGCCGGGGCGCTCCACGGGCGGGACAGGGCCAGCTGCTGCCACTGGCCTTGGGCGCTCAGGCCCGGCAGGTTCAGGTCGGCCTGACCATCCACCGTCCAGGCGCTTGCCGGTTGGGTGGCTCCGACCTGGGGGGCGTGGGCTTGCGCGCTCAGGTTCAGCACGGCACCGCCCAGGGCCAGGCGGGTGTGGCTCAGGCTGATGCGTTCAGGTGACCACAGGATGTTTGAAAAAATCTGGCCTTCACGCTTTATTTGATTGGTATATTTGCTATTGTTTTTGATTGTTGAGTCGCTGAGCGTGGCCCGCAGGTCCACCGTCAGCCGCGTGGGGGCTGTGGGGGGCGGGGCCACGGCCCGTCGGGCGGGGGGTGGCGAGGTGGGCGCGGTGTCAGGGGGAGTGTCAGGGGCGGTGTCGGTGCTGCGCAGGGCTTGGAGGTCGCCACTCAAGGCCAGGGCGGGCCAGGTGCTCCACACGGCGCGGGTGGCCAGGCCGTCCAAGCGCCACCGCCCCAGCCACGACGGGGCTTGCCACGCCGGCCCGGCCCATTGGCCTTGGCCGCTGACACGGCCTTCGGCCACCCGGGCGCTGAACTGGGACAGCTGCCCCGCCTGGGCATGGCCCTGGGCTTGCAGCGTCAGTTCGGCCAGGGGCAGGCGTTGCTGGTCCCAGGGGCCTGCTTCGGGGTTGCGCAGTTGCACCTGGAGGTGCCACGGCTGGGGGGCGGTTGGGTGTGTGCCAGAGGGGGGCGGCGGCGCAGGGGCGGGGTTCACATGGGCCAGCCCCGTCAGGTGGGTGGTGGGCAGGCCGGGCAGCAGGGTGGCCAGGTTCAGGCCGTCCAGGGTGGCGTGCAGCTCGCCCACGGGCTGGGTGTGCCAGGGGTAGAGGCTGACGGTGGCTTGGGCCTGGGCCATGTCCAGCTGGGCGATCAGGCGGGCGTCGTCACCCGCCAGCGGGCCCTGGAGGCGCACGCTGGGCGCGGGGGACGCAGGCGTGGCCAGCAGGGGCAGCGAGAGTGTGGCGTCCAGCGTGTGGGGGGCGGTGGCGTCCACGGTGGCGTGGAGCCGGTAGGGCGGGGTCTGTGCCGATGCGGGCGCTTGGGTCCGTGCCCATGCCGGGGCCTGGGTTTGTGGCTGGGCCTGCGCCGTGAGGGTGTGGCGCTGGGCGGTGCTGTCGTAGCGGTGCTGGAGGTCCAGTGCGTGCAGCTTCACCCGGGGCAGGGCGGGCAGGTGCAGTGCGTCGATGTGCAGCGTGCCCTCCACGGCCAGG
>DASUON010000503.1:0-7621 GCA_036276615.1 Burkholderiaceae bacterium | reverse complement strand
ACGTGCGCGTCACCTCAGGCCGGTTCCCCGGTCTGAGGCGTTGCTGCATAAAGGCCGGGATGTCTCGCCAGGGCATGGCGGGATGGTGCTGGGTTCGCACCGCCTTGCCCGGTTGTTGGGGCAGCAGGTGTCCCACCACATCCACGGGATTGGACTGGCAAAGCCCGTGGGCCCAACCCCAGGCGATCACGGCATGGATGCGCTGTTTGACCCGGCTCGCGGTCTCGGCCTTGGTCAGCCAGATGGGTTTGAGCACTTCTGCAACGTCACCCGGCTGGATCTCATGCAACAGCTTGCCGCCCAGCTTGGGGAACACGTACTCCGTCAGCGTGTTGATCCACTGCTGACCGTGCTTGGGGTTTTTCCAGCCAGGCAACAGGTCCTGGTGCAGCGTCTCGGCCGCTTCCTGGAACGTGGGAATCTTGGGTTTGTCTTCGAGCTTGGCTTTCTCCGCCAAGGGGTCCTTGCCCTCCGCAATCTCGATGCGCATCGCAGCAGCCCGCTTGCCCGCTTCAGCGATGCCGATCTCGGGGTAGGCGCCCAGGCCTGCGTTGCGTCGCTTGCCGGTGACGGGACTGACGTAGCGCAGCACCCACTTGCCGTGGCCCTTTACGGCCGATGGATGCAGGGCGAGGCCGGTAACCACGCCATGGGGGAGTGCCGGGTCGGTGGACTTGATGTGCCGGGCTTTGGTGTCGGTGAGGATGGCCATGGAGGGGGTGTTTTCAGTGTGCCATCCAGTATGCCATTTGATGTCTGCTGTCGTTGTTTTTGTTTGGACTATATTCAGTAGTTAATCTATATAAAACAACATGTTATGATGATTCTACTGGACTTCTTTGACTGGATTTGGAAGCTATATTGGCAGACTCTCACTCCGCCAGGTAAAAAAAAATGGACCCGCAAGGGTCCATTTTTTTTGCCTGAAGACGAGGCCTCACTCGGTTTGCTTTGTTCGCCGTGCGGCCTGACCCTCCATGCCAGGCACGAACCAAGGCTTCAAACCGCATCCAGTTTCCTGCGCAATTTGGCGAGGGCGGTGTTCACGGCCGATTCAAAGTCGTGCCAGCGCGCCGCACCCGATTGCTTCAGGTCATCGAGTTTTTCCTGCGTGCTGTTCAGGTCCATTTGCAGTTGGTCCATGTCCTGCTCGATCGCGCCTTTGGCTTCGGCGGTTGCCGTCCCTGCCCGTTGCTTCAGCTCGGTCAACTTGCTGCGGGCGCGGGTCATGTCGCGCTCCACGTCGGCAATGAACCGATCGCGCTGAGCCGTGTCGTCGCTGTAGTTGAAAGCAGGCATGGCCTTGATGGAACCTTTGGTGGCCGCGGGAATGGTCAGCTTGCCGTTGCGGTTTTGAACCTGCTGGACCGGAATGGCCACGTCGTGACTGCCGATGCCGATGAACCCACCGGCGCCCACGATCACGAACGACACATTGCGCTCGGGGTCAATGATCAGGTCCCTGACCTTGCCGATTTTTTCGCCTGCGTCGTTGTAGATCGTTTTGCTCATCAATGACTTCTTCACGCTCCAGCCCATGGCCACCTGCGTGGCCTCGGTCACGGTGATGGCGGTGGTGGTGGAACCGGCCACCTGGGCCTGAGCCATCCCGAGGGGGGCTAGGGTGCCTGCGGTGAGCAGGGCGCTGACAAGAAGGGCGTTTTTCATGGGTGCTTTCTGGGGGGTGACAAGAAATGGGGTCTTCGCCTGAGTGCCTTCGCCGCAAAGGGCCGGCGAAGCACCGGGAGAGGGGCGAACAGCAGGCGCTGATCCCTGTGCCGAGAGGTCCTCGTCTGCCGATGGGGTCAGTTTTCAGACCCTGGAGCCATGGGGGAATACGGTCGGTGTTGCAGCGCCTGACTGAGGCGGTCCACCCAGTCGGTCCAGTCGGCGTCCTGGAGCAGCGATTCGCTCAGAAACTGGGCCTGCGCCACATTCCAGTACGGGACTTCAGGCAGCCGCATGCCGTTGGCCATGCCATGGTTTCCGGCCAGGAAGTTGGCGATGCTCTCGGGGTCGTTGGGCAACCCCAGCTGCGAAAACAAATCGCTGAAGCGGTGAATGGCGTTGTTCATGGGGTGTCCATCCTGTGTTGGATCCATGGCATGGCAAGGCGTTTGAGGTGAACGCGACCGAGGCGATGGAGATCGTGCCGAGATGGTGCGCCAGCAGCCCGTGGCTCACCGTGCGGAGCCGAACAGACGGTGTGAAACCTGGGCACGAGCATGGATGCCCATGAATATCCTGCCACCCGAACAGACTGTTGCATCGAGCGCGGTGCCTCCCCTGGAACGCATGGCGGCCGACGGCTGGGGCTCGGTCAGCCTGCCTGCGGGCGTGCTGTGGGGGGCTCACACCGCGCGCAGCCTGCGGTTTTTTGCCATTGGCGAACAGCGCATGCCTTTGGACATCATTCACGCAATGGCCTGGCTCAAATGGGCGGCCGCCTGCGTCCACGAGGATCTGCACCAGCAACCGCCAGCGTTGGCCGGGGCCATTGCACGCGCTGCCGAGCGGGTGGCCGCGGGCGAGTTTGATGCCGAGTTTCCCCTGTCGGTCTGGCAGACCGGTTCGGGCACCCAAAGCCACATGAACGTCAACGAGGTGATTGCCGCCTTGGCCACCCAGTCCCTGGCGCAGGGGGCGCTCGCGGGTACCACGGTCCACCCCCATGACGATGTGAACCTGGGGCAGTCGTCCAACGACGTGTTTCCCAGCGCCATGCACCTGGCGGTGGGCCTGAACGCCCGCGCCACGCTGTTGCCCGCGCTGGACGAACTGCTGAGGGCACTGGCGGCCAAGGCCGTGGCCTTTGCCCCGGTGATCAAGACGGGACGCACCCATCTGCAAGATGCCACCCCCGTCACGCTGGGGCAGGAGCTGGGGGGCTATGGTGCCCAGTTGGTGCTGTGCCGACACAGCCTGCTGACGGCCTTGGAGGGTGTGCTTGCACTCGCCATCGGGGGCTCGGCGGTCGGCACGGGCCTCAACACCCACCCCGAGTTCGGGCCCCGGGTGGTCGCCAAGCTGGCGTGGCGGCTGGATTTGCCCTTGCGTCAGGCCGACAACCTGCTTGCCGCCATGGCCGGCCACGAGGCCTTGGTGGCGTTTCACGGTGCGCTGCGGATGCTGGCCATCGCCTTGACCAAGATGGCCAACGACATCCGCCTGATGGGCAGCGGGCCGCGGGCGGGTTTGGGGGAGTTGACACTGCCCCCCAACGAGCCCGGCAGTTCCATCATGCCCGGCAAGGTCAACCCCACCCAGGTGGAAGCCCTGACCATGGTGTGCGCCCAGGTCATGGGGCACGACGTGGCCCTGGGCCTGGCGGCCAGTCAGGGGCAGTTCGAACTGAACGCCTACAAGCCCCTGATCGCCCTGAACACGCTGGACAGCCAGCGCCTGCTGGCCGATGCCATGCGCAGCTTTGCGCGGCATTGCGTGTCGGGCCTGGTGGTCAATGTGGAGCGGGTGAATGCGCTGTTGCAAAGCTCGCTGATGCTGGTCACCGCCCTGGTTCCCCACGTGGGCTACGACCGCGCCGCGCAGATCGTCGGACATGCCCAAGCCCACCAAACCAGCTTGCGCGAGGCCGCGTTGGCGTTGGGCGTGGTCACCGCGGCGCAGTTTGACGCCTGGGTCCGCCCCGAGCGGATGCTGGGCCCCTCTGCGCCAGAGGGCCTGGGTAGGCTTGTTTGAAATTTATGAAAAATTGATGCCTAGCGCTGTATTTAAAAGCGCTAGCAGCTATAAAAATAATAGTGATGCATGGGTTTGTTTCACCCGGCCCCGTGGGGCGGATGTTTTCCATCAACCAGGAGCTTTCAGATGCCCGACTTCGGAACCGCCTTTTCAGGCTTGGCCCTGGGCCGCACGCTCAGTGCACCGGAGCTCATCCGCGCCGTGCGCTTTTTGGTGGCCGCTGAATACGAAGCCACACAGATGTATGTGCAGCTGGCCGAGGCCTCGGACCACCCGCTGGCGACCCAGGTGCTGCGGGACATCGCAGACGAGGAACGGGTTCACGCCGGGGAGCTTCTGCGTTTGCTGCAAGAGCTGGCCCCGGACGAAGCCGTGCTCTACGCCCAAGGCGCACGGGAAGTGGAAGAAATGATCCTGGGGCGATGAACCTGTCCCGCCAACCCTGGCGGGGCGGCGGGCTGAGCGGGGGTGGGCCAGCTGGGGGGTGTTGCCGTGCTGTGTGGGTTCGGGCACAGACGCTCAAGCCGTGGGGCCGCACCATTCGGCGTCCATCTTCCAAGGAACCGTCATGCCACCAGCAACCGTGTGCGCAAGCAGCAACCTCCCATGCCTTCGAATGACCGACGCATCGCCCCAGCAGAACCCGCCCGAGCTGGGGGCTGAAAGCCCCTCCGTGTTCGCGGTGGAAGCCCGCACCGTGGCCCCCTTGTTGGTGGGCAGCATGGAGGCGGTGGCCCGCTCACGGTTGCACACGGTGTCGGTCACCAGCGTGCTGGCGGAAGTGGCGGAACTGCTCTCGAGTGCCCAAATCAGTGTGGTGGTGGTTTGCAATGGGGCGGGTTCACCCCTGGGCACCCTCACCGAGACCGTGCTGATCCAGCGCCTGGGCTGGGGGCTGTCCGATTTCTTCACCACGTTGGCGGGTGACGTGATGACCCGGGAGTTTGTGGTCTGTGCGCCCGAGGACCTGCTGTCTGACGTGATGACCATGATGCACCAGCGCGGCCTCATCCATGTGCTGCTGGTCAATGCGCAAGGCACCTTGCTGGGGGTTGTGAATGCCCGCGATGGGCTGCGTGTGCTGCTGGCCGCAGGCAACCACCAGGAGGCACTGTTGCGCAACTACGTGATGGGCGTCGGCTACCAATGAACGTGCCCCGTGGCCGCGGCTGCCCATGCAGGCAGCGGCCCCGGGGCACTCTCCAGGGGTTGGCTACTTGTGGGCCATGTCCTTGGCCATTTCCTTCACATCGCCGACGGCCTTCTGCGCCTTGCCCTCGACCTGCTTGTGCAGGCCCTTGCGCTGCTGTTCCGCGCTGCCGGTGACTTTGCCGGCCTGCTCCTGGACCTTGCCTGCGGCGTCCTTGAGGGCACCTTTCAACTGTTCTTTGTTCATGATGGGTTCCGTTTTCAGGGTGAGAAAGGGGTGGTTGCAGCGCGTGTGCATGTTCATTGCGCTGTGGTGTACGGCGTGCCGTAGAACTTGTGCACGCCACCGGCCCAGGTCGCGTCCGACATCGATGGCCAGTGCTCCTTGCTGAAGCCTGGGGCTTCCTTGAGCGCATCTTTGGAGACGTTGAGGGTGAATCGCTTGTTGAGGGTGTCCAGCGTCAGTGCTTCCCACGGCACGGCAAACAGCTTGTTCCCCATGCCCAGCAGCCCACCGAAAGACAGCACCGCATAGGCCACCTTGCCGGAGGTCATGTCGATCATCAGTTCCTTGATGTCCCCCAGGTTGTCGCCGTCCTTGTTGCAGACGTCGTTGTCCAGCAGCGTGTCAGCCCCCATCAGCGTCGGGCCGGGCCCGTTGCTGCTGTGGGCGTACATGCCGTAGTTGTCGCGAGTGACGTAGTTGGATGTCATGGGTTCTCCTGACGAAGGTGGAGGGAAGGTCGGGCCCCCAACGGGTGAGGCTGTCGGCCTTGCGGGCCGATCCGTGGGGACCGAAGTCCACCTTAGGCGGATCTCCGCCGGGGGTCTGTGCGTTGTCGAACGCTCATGGGCGTTGGCACGCCCGCAAGCCACAAGTGCCTGCCGCGGCGTCACGTGGCACCGCCGGGCCGCTGTCCGGGTGGGATGGCGCACAGACGGCGTGTGTCGGGGGGCCTAGTCTGTGGATCCCCAATGAACCCAACCACCACCAGGAGTGCGATCCATGACCACCCGAGATGCCTACATCGAAAAAATGAAAACCCAGCTTGACGAGCTCAACGCCCGCATGGAACGCCTGGGCAACACAGCGACAGAAGCACAAGCCAGCATGCGTGCCAGTTACCAGAAGGACATGGAGCAGCTGCGCGAGCAGTCGGCTCACGCCCGGGCCAAGATGGAAGAGTTGAAATCCGTCGGCGAAGACCGCTGGGATGCCATGGTGACGGAGATGGAAAAGGTGCGCGATGCGTTCGTGCACTCGTTCAGCTACTTCAAATCGCAGGTTTGACGGCGGGTGCCCAGACGGGCGCCGTGGGCCTCAGCGTCCGGAAATCAGGCCACGCTCGTCAGACAGCACGATCTCCACACGGCGGTTCAGCTGGCGTCCATCGGCGCTGTTGTTGTCGCCCACGGGGCGGGCCTCGCCGTGGCTTTGGGTGCTCACCCGCGCCGCTGAAATGCCTTCGCCCAACAGCGCGGTGCGCACGGCGTTGGCACGTTGCCCCGACAGGCCCAAGTTGTGTTCCGTGGAGCCCGTGTTGTCGGTGAACCCTTCGATCAGCACCTGTCGCTGCGGGTAATCGGTCAACACCATGGAGAGCTGGCGGACCAGGCGCAGCCCCGCGGGCTTGAGCTGTGCCTTGTCAACGTCAAACAACACGTCGCCCAGCGTCAGCACCAGACCTCGGGGGCTGGGTTGGGCGTTGAGTTCGCGCAGGCGTTCCTGCAACACCTGGTTCTGGGCCTGGACCCTGTCGGACTGTTGCTTGGCGGCAGTGGCCTCGGCCAGCGCTTGATCCGTCTTTCGCTGTGCGGCATCGGCCTCCTGGGTGCGTGCCTCCAGCTGGATGTTGGCGCGGGTGGCACCGGTGGAGGCAGCTGTTTGTTCCGCGCTGCGCAAGGCCACCGTTTCTCGGGCGATGGCGACACGCTGCCGGGCCAGGTAGGCCAGGTGATTGACGTCTTCCGGTGTGTCCTGCCGGTCCCACGCCGCTTGGGCCTCATTCAGTGCGTCCTGAGCCCGTTTCAGCTCGGTGGCCGCCAAGCGAGTGGTCCGTGGGTCCGCCGCGGCACCCTGGTAATCGGCCTTGGCCTGGCCCAGTTGCGCATTGGGTGTCGGCACACTGCTGCAAGCCGACAGAAGGGACACCCCGAGCAGGGCCAGGGTGAGGGAACAGACGGATGGGGTACGGGCATGCATGGTGATTCCTTGGAGTGGGAGCGCGTTGCGCGGAGGGGCTTTCATGGTTTGACAGAGCGCTGCAACTCGTCACGCAGCACGCGGTTGCCTTCGCCCAGCTCCCCCGCTGTTTTTTGTGCCTTGAGGCTGCGCGCCTTCACCTCCGCCAAGTTGGCGTCCGCATGCGACTCTCGAGCCAGGTGGGTCGCATACAGGTTGTGCTCCTCAGTGGCCGCCACTTTGGCCCGTGAGAGCTTGTCGCGGGCAAGCTGAAGTTCAGTCGGGGCCCACTCTGCCGCACCGGCGCTGGCCGCACTGGTCACAGCGGCTTGGGCCATGGCCAGCGGTTCGGAGGGGATGGGCACCTTGCTGGCGCAGGCCCAGATCAATGCTGGCGTGACGATCCACAGTCCCCGCCATCCCCTCTGGAGGACGGGTCGGTGGGGTGCGTCGCCATGGGGGATGGGCGCTGGGCGGGTGCTGGCGTGGGGGATGGACATGGTGGGACTCCGTTGATGGGAGGTGAGCCTGAGTCATCCGCCGCGTCCTGTCGGTGCTGTGGCACACACTCAACGCCGCATCAAACAC
>DASUON010000502.1:0-4829 GCA_036276615.1 Burkholderiaceae bacterium | reverse complement strand
AGTGCCAGATTTCCGTCTACCCCGCCCCGGCGGACGTGGCAGCCATGAAGTCCAACCCGGCATTGAAGGTGCTGGAGGCCCCGGGCTTCAACATCGGTTATGTCAACTACAACACCGAGAAGGGCCACACCAAGTCGGCTGACGTGCGCCGTGCGCTGGACATGGCCATCAACCGCGACGCCATCATCAAGGCGGTGTACCAGGGTTATGCCGTGTCGGCCACCAACCCCATGCCGCCCTCGCTGTACGGCTACGACAAGGGCCTGAAGAACCCCGCCTACAACCCCGAAGAAGCCAAGAAGCTGCTGGCCAAGGCCGGTCTGCCCGATGGTTTCGAGCTGAACCTGTGGGCCATGCCGGTGCAACGCCCCTACAACCCCAACGCCAAGCTGATGGCCGAGATGATCCAGTCCGACTGGGCCAAGATCGGCGTCAAGGCCAAGATCGTGTCCTACGAGTGGGGTGAGTACATCAAGCGCATGAAGAACGGCGAGCACGACTCCGGCATGATGGGCTGGACCGGTGACTTCGCCAGCCCCGACAACTTCCTGTCGCTGCTGATCTGCTCGTCCGTGGGCGGCAACAACTACGCCCGCTACTGCAGCAAGGACTTTGACGCCCTGGTGCTCAAGGCCCGCGGCGTGCGTGACGAAGCCGAGCGCGCCAAGCTCTACACCCAAGCCATCGGCATCTTCAAGAAGGACATGCCCTGGTCCACCATCGCCCACTCGGTGACCAACCAGCCTGCCCGCAAGGAAGTGCAGAACTTCCAGGTCATTCCCTTTGGCCTGAACCAGTTCAAGTACGTCTCGCTGAAGTAATCCGCTGCGGTGGTGTTCCCGACAAGCCGCTGCCATCTTGCCGATGGCGGCGGCTTGTTGTTTGTTGTGGAGCGTGTGAACCATGTTCACTTTTGTGTTGAAGCGTCTGGGCCTGCTGCTGCCCACGGTGCTGGGGCTGACCCTGCTCACCTTCGGACTCATCCGGCTCATCCCCGGCGATCCGGTCGAGGTGATGATGGGCGAGCGCAACCTCAGCCCCGAACTGCATGCCGCCGCCCTGGCCAACCTGGGGCTGGACCAGCCCCTGTGGCGTCAGTACCTGAACTACCTGGGCCAGCTGGCCCATGGTGACCTGGGCCTGTCGCTGGTCACCAAAACCTCGGTGTGGGACGAGTTCACCGCGCTGTTTCCCGCCACGCTGGAGCTGGCGGTGTGCGCCATGGTGCTGGCGGTGGTGCTGGGTTTGGCGGCGGGCATGGTGGCCGCGGTCAAGCGCGGCTCGGTGCTGGACCATGGCGTGATGGGCGCGGCCCTCACCGGGTATTCCATGCCCATTTTCTGGTGGGGCCTGCTGCTGATTCTGGTGTTCTCGGTGCACCTGGGCTGGACGCCGGTGTCGGGCCGCATCGGCACCGCGTTTGACGTGCCGCCGCACACGGGTTTCATGCTGATCGACGCCTGGCTGGCGCAGCGGGCCGACCCGGAGATCAACGCCGGGGCCTTCTGGGACGCCGTGCGCCACCTGGTGCTGCCCTCGGTGGCGCTGGGCACCATCCCGCTGGCGGTCATTGCACGCATGACACGTTCGTCCATGCTGGAGGTGCTGCGCGAGGACTACGTGCGCACCGCCCGCGCCAAGGGCCTGTCGCCCTGGCGGGTGGTGGGGGTGCATGCCTTGCGCAACGCGCTGGTGCCGGTCATCACCGTCATCGGCCTGCAAGTGGGCGTGCTGATGGGCGGCGCGGTGCTGACCGAAACCATCTTTTCGTGGCCCGGCATCGGCAAGTGGCTGATTGACGCCATCAGCCGCCGCGACTACCCGGTGGTGCAGAACGGCATCCTGCTGGTGGCGCTGCTGGTGATCTTCACCAACTTTGTGGTGGACGTGCTCTACGGGGTGGTCAACCCCCGGGTGCGGCATGGTTGAGGGGTGCTATACATGACAGAGCAAACTGTTGTTTCAAATAAAGCGGTAGAGCCTGATTTTATCAATGGTTCTGCGGCCGCTTTGCCCCCCGGGCCCTGGCGCGAATTCGTGCACAGCTTCAGCCGCAACCGCGGGGCGGTGTGGGGCCTGGTGTTCATGGCCGTGGTGGTGCTGGCGGCGGTGCTGGCGCCGTGGGTGTCACCGCACGACCCGCTGATGCAGTACCGCGACCACCTGCTGCGCCCTCCGGCCTGGCAGGAGGGCGGGGTGGCCGCCCACTGGCTGGGCACCGACGAGGCCGGGCGCGACATGCTGGCCCGCCTGATCTGGGGTGGGCGTCTGTCGCTGCTGGTGGCCGGTGCCTCGGTGCTGGCGGCCATGCTGCCTGGGGTGGTGCTGGGCCTGCTGGCGGCGTTTTTCCCGCAGCGGCTGGGCGCGGTGATCATGCGGGTGATGGACGTGATGATGGCGCTGCCCTCGCTGCTGCTGGCCGTGGCCGTCATGGCTGTGCTGGGTCCGGGGCTGGCCAATGCGGTGCTGGCCATTGCGGTGGTCAGCCTGCCGGGCTATGTGCGCCTGGCCCGGGCGTCGGCCATGGCCGAGCTGGGGCGGGACTACGTCACCTCGTCCCGCGTGGCCGGGGCCGGGCTGGGGCGTTTGATGTTCGTGACCGTGCTGCCCAACTGCATGGCCCCGCTCATCGTGCACTCCACGCTGTGTTTTTCGTCGTCCATCCTGGACATTGCGGCCCTGGGCTTTTTGGGCATGGGCGTGCAGCCGCCCGATGCCGAGTGGGGCACCATGCTGGCATCGGCCCGCGAGTACCTGGAGTCCGCCTGGTGGGCGCTGACCTTCCCGGGTGTGGCCATTTTGCTGTCGGTGCTGTCCATCAACCTGATGGGCGACGGCCTGCGCGACGCGCTCGACCCCAAACTGCAACGCATGGCCTGACCGGCACGGAGCACACCATATGAGTTTGTTGCGCATACGCAATCTGTCGGTCCGCTTTGGCGGGGGGGCTCATCCCTTCCGGGCGGTGGACGGCGTGTCCCTGGACGTGGATGCCGGTGAAATGCTGGGCATCGTGGGCGAGTCGGGCTCGGGCAAGTCGGTCAGCATGATGGCCCTCATGGGCCTGCTGGACGAAAGCGCCCACATCACCGCCGACGAGCTGACCTTTGACGGCCACCCCTTGCTCACCCTGAGCCCGCGCCAGCGGCGCCAGATCGTGGGCAAGGACATGGCCATGATCTTCCAGGACCCGATGACGGCCCTCAACCCCAGCTTCACGGTGGGCTACCAGATCCAGGAGTCGCTGCGCGTGCACCTGGGGCTGCGCGGGGCGGCACTGCACCGCCGCGCGGTGGAGCTGCTGGAGATGGTGGAAATTCCCGCCCCCGAAACCCGCCTCAAGGCCTACCCGCACCAACTGTCGGGCGGCATGAGCCAGCGGGTGATGATCGCCATGGCCGTGGCCTGCCACCCCACGCTGCGGATCGCCGACGACCCCACCACCGCGCTGGACGTGACCATCCAGGCCCAGATCATGACGCTGCTGCAACGCCTGCAGCGCGAGCAGGGCATGGCCATGGTCATGATCACCCACGACCTGGCCGTGGTCAGCGAAGTGGCCCAGCGGGTGATGGTGATGTACGCCGGGCAGGTGGTGGAGCAGGATGCCGTGCCCCAGTTGTTCGAGCACCCGGTGCACCCCTACACCCACGCGCTGCTGGAGTCGCTGCCCGAGCACAACCAGGGCCAGCGCCTCAAGGCCTTGCCCGGCATCGTGCCCGGCAAGCACGACCGCCCCCAGGGCTGCCTGCTGTCGCCGCGTTGCCCGCGCGTGCAGGCCGTGTGCCGACAGCAGCCGCCCGCGCTGGAGCCGCTGCCGCAGGCCGGAGCGGCCAAGGCGGTGCGCTGTCTGTTCCCCATCGAGTTTGCCCACGCCCCCGGCGAGGCGGCAGGAGTTGTGGCATGAATGCTGAGGTCAATGTCGGGTCGGTCGCGGCCCAACCGGTGCTGCGGGTGCAGGACTTGCACCGCCACTACAGCGTCAAAGGCGGCTGGCTGCGCCCGGCCCACACCGTGCGGGCGCTCAACGGCGTCAGCTTCGAGCTGGCCGCGGGCCGCACGCTGGCGGTGGTGGGCGAATCGGGGTGTGGCAAGTCCACCCTGGCGCGCCAGCTCACGTTGATCGAGCCGCCCAGCAGCGGCCATGTGGTGCTGGCCGGGGTGGACGCCGCCCAGGCCACGCCCGAGCAGAAAAAACACCTGCGCTCCCAGGTGCAGATGGTGTTCCAGAACCCCTATGGCTCGCTCAACCCGCGCCAGAAAATCGCTCAGCAGCTGGCCGAACCCCTGGCCATCAACACCCCTTTGAGCAAGGCCGAGCAGCGCGAGCGGGTGCAGGCCATGATGGCCCACGTGGGCCTGCGGCCCGAGCACGACCAGCGCTACCCCCACATGTTCTCGGGCGGGCAGCGTCAGCGCATTGCCATTGCCCGGGCCATGATGCTGCGCCCGCCGGTGGTGGTGGCCGACGAACCCACGTCGGCGCTGGACGTGTCCATCCAGGCCCAGGTGCTCAACCTGTTCATGGACTTGCAGCAGGAGCTGGGCACGGCCTATGTGTTCATTTCGCACAACCTGGCGGTGGTGCAGCACGTGGCCGACGAGGTCCTGGTCATGTACCTGGGGCGGGTGGTGGAGCGGGGCGACAAGCGTCGGCTGTACGCCCAGCCCCAGCACCCCTACACGCAGGCGCTGCTGTCGGCTTCACCCATGCTGAACACGGCGGCCAACGCCTCGTTGCGCAAGGTGCGCATGGCCATCCAGGGCGAGCTGCCCAGCCCGCTCAACCCGCCCAGCGGCTGCGCCTTCCACCCGCGCTGCCCGCTGGC
>DASUON010000501.1:0-2811 GCA_036276615.1 Burkholderiaceae bacterium | reverse complement strand
ATTGGCATCTAGCGCATTTCTTGTAAGCGCAGCCAGCTATCAAAAACGTAGTTTCGTTCAGCGTTCAGCGTTCAGCGGTCAGCCTGCGGCCTGCGTCGTGCGGCACGCACCCAAGCCCTGGGTTCACTCCCGGTGGTGAACCAGCAGCCCCTCAGCGTGGTGGGGCGGGTGGGCTGTGCGGTGGGTGCCTTCGCCGGTGGCAAGGCGCACAGACCGCGGGGCGGGTGCGCGGTAGCGCACCCTCAAGCTCTGACTCGTCGCGGCTGTCTGAACGGAGTTTTGCCCAAGGCAAAACGCAGTGAGTTCCGCGACGACGCCCCACGGTCGAGCACCGCAGCGCAGTCCGCAACGCGGACCCCGGCGAGGCCCCACCGCACAGCCCACCCGCCCCACCCCGCCGCGAGGACTCACGCCAACTCTTGCCCCCCGCCAGCTTGCAACGAACGCTCACCGCCGCATGTGCGCTTTGTCGCAACACCGACAGCCTCACCCGCCCACGCCACCGCAAAGCCCCCACCCCCAAGCGACAAACCCGCCGAAACAGCGGCCAAAAAGCAACCAAAACACCGCCCCAAGCCATGGCACGCAGATTGCGAAGAGGGGGTCAAGGACACCCACCATGGCCCACACCCTCCTCATCAACGACACCACCTTGCGCGACGGCGAACAGACCGCTGGCGTGGCGTTCACGGTGGACGAAAAATGCGCCATCGCCCGCCAGCTGGCCGAGGCCGGGGTGCCCGAGATGGAAATCGGCATTCCCGCCATGGGCCATGACGAGGTGGACTGCATCAACGTCATCGCCGCCCAACTGGCCGCCCTGCACCTGCCCACCCGCCTGATGGTGTGGGGCCGTTTGACCGATGCCGACCTGGCCGCCGCCTTGTGCTGCGACGCGCACATCGTCCACCTGTCCATCCCGGTGTCGGACATTCACCTGCAGCACAAGCTGCGCCAAAGCCGCGACTGGGTGCTGGCGCAGGTGGAGCGGGTGATGGCCGCCGCCGCGGCCACCGGGCGCGAGGTGTCGCTGGGCGCGGAAGACGCCTCGCGGGCCGACCCGGCCTTTTTGGCCCAGGTGGCCCTGCGGGCCCATGCCAACGGGGCCCGCCGCGTGCGCTTTGCCGACACCCTGGGCGTGCTGGACCCGTTTGCCACCCACGACGCCGTGGCCCGCCTGCGCGACGCGCTGGACGGCGCGGGCGCAGCCCGCATGGGCATCGAAATCCACACCCACAACGACCTGGGCCTGGCCACCGCCAACACCCTGGCCGCCTTTCGCGGCGGGGCCACCCACGCCAACACCACCGTCAATGGCCTGGGCGAGCGTGCGGGCAATGCCGCGCTGGAAGAGGTGGTCATGGCGCTGCGCCACGTCCACCAGGCCGACGCCGGCATCGACACCCGGGCGCTGCCCGCCATTTCGCAGTTGGTGGAGCGGGCCTCGGGCCGCAAGGTGGCGTTCAACAAAAGCATCGTGGGTGAGGCGGTGTTCACGCACGAGTCGGGCATCCATGTGGACGGGCTGCTGAAAAACGCCGCCACCTACGAAGGCTTCGACCCCTCCGAGGTGGGGCGGCAGCGCCGCACGGTGCTGGGCAAACACTCGGGCTCGCAGTCGGTGCGGCATGCCTATGGCGCACTGGGGTTGCCGCTGCACGACGACGGGCTGGTGGCCCATCTGCTGGGCCGCATCCGCGTGCACGCCACCGCCACCAAACAGGAACCCAGCGCACACGACCTGCTGCGCTTTTGGCAGGAGGCGCACTGGCCCGCGGTGGCGGGCCAGTCGCTGGCGGCATGACCGATCAAGGTGACGCCGTGAACACCCAAGCCCTGGCCTCCCCCTCGGACCCGCGCCGCCCCTCCTGGTGGGCCCTGGTGCGTGAAGACGTGCATTGCGTGCTGGCCCGCGACCCCGCCGCCCGCAACCTGCTGGAGGTGTGGACCATCTACCCCGGCGTGCAGGCCGTGGCCTGGTACCGCCTGGCCCACGCGCTGTGGGCGCGGGGCTGGCGCTACCTGCCGCGCTGGCTGTCGTTCTGGGCACGGTGGTGGACGCAGGTGGACATTCATCCCGGCGCCACCATCGGGGCGCGCTTTTTCATCGACCACGGGGCCGGGGTGGTCATTGGCGAAACCGCTGAGGTGGGTGACGACGTGACCGTGTACCACGGCGTCACCCTGGGCGGCACCACCTGGCGGGTGGGCAAGCGCCACCCCACGCTGGGCCACCAGGTGGTGGTGGGCGCGGGCGCCAAGATTCTGGGGCCGGTCACCGTGGGCCAAGGGGCCCGGGTGGCGGCCAACTCGGTGGTGATTGAAGACGTGCCCCCCGGGGCCACGGTGGTGGGCATCCCGGGCCGGGTGGTGGCCCCGCAGCGGCGGCGCACCCACGGTTTTGACCTGAACCACCACCTGATTCCCGACCCCGTGGGCAAGGCCATTGCCTGCCTGCTGGACCGTGTGGCCCACCTGGAGCGTGGCCACGCCCTGTTGCACGACCACGAACCCACGCCCCCCGGTGCCGCAGCCGCCTGCGGGACGTGTGACGACAGCTGCGCCGTGCCTGTGTTTGCCTCCGCTTCCCCCCAACCCACCCCCACCGAGGAGACCTTGTGATGGAAAACCTGCTCCACCGCCTCAAAAGCCTGTCTTCTGCCGAGGACTTCCTGAACTTCTTCGGGGTGCCGTTCGACCAGGCCGTGGTCAACGTCAGCCGCCTTCACATCCTCAAACGCTATTTCCAGTACATCCGCCAGGCCAACCTGAACGCCGACACCAGCGAGCTGGAGATGTTCACCGTGTACC
>DASUON010000500.1:0-3132 GCA_036276615.1 Burkholderiaceae bacterium | reverse complement strand
TTCGTGGTGTGGGAACTGACGCTGTACTGGCAGGCTTACCAGTACATCAAGCGCGAAGCGGCAACGGCCGCTGCGGACTGAGGCACGCCCCCCAACAGGGGAGCGGCACAGGGTGCCCACTCCCCCTGGTGGTTCACTTCTCCTGGGCTTGATGCTTCAGGGCACGCAGCATGGTGAAGGACACCGCCGTCACCCAGGCGCCGAACACGGTCAGTGGCATCCAGTAGACGATCACACCATTCCAGGCCCAGGGGCCGGACTTGGTGACGAAGGCCACGGCGCCCACCTCAAAGGCCACCGCAGCCCACAGGGTGAAATAACCCATCCAGCGCGGGAAGGGGTTGGACGGACCGACCGGCCCTTTGTGGCTGAGGCTGACGACACCGAGTGCGACCATCATGAAGATGTACCACTGGTCGGTGGTGACCAGCGTCAGTGTGCCGAGCTCATGCATGATGGCCGTGATTTCGGGCGCCCGCGTCGGCGTGTACGCGGCCACGCCCCAGAACAGGGGTGGCAGGATCAGCGGGATGGCCATGGTGACACCACTGCCCACCGCCACCACGCCCCAGGGGCGCAGACCGGATTCGAGCCGGGCGATCTGGAGGCCGATGACGCTGGCGATCGGGATCATGAAGCCGCTGGTCCAGCCTGCCACCATGGCACCGAGCTTGATGTCGCTGGCGTTGGTGAGATAAAACTGGGCCACCTGCTCGGCCGACCACGTGGCCGGCGGAGGCGGCATCATGTGCAGCAAGCCCCACAGGGCAAAGCCGAAGATGTACATGAAGATCAGACCCCACCAGATCAGGATCGCCTGCGCACGTGTTCCCATGAATGTCTCCTGTTAAAAATTATTGATGACAGTGTCAGTTTAATGGGTTTTCCGTACACCAGACCCGATGGCAGTAGCGCTGAAGCCAATCCTCCGACACCCTGGCCCGGCTACGGTGCCACGGTGGCATAGCGCCAGCGCGGCTGCGCCACCACCCAGGCCATGGCCACGCCCCCCAGCGTGGCCACCACGGCCGCCGCCACATAAGGCACGGTCTGGAAAGCCGGACCAAAGCACAGGTAGGTGGTCAGGTGGAACAGCGCCGTCATGGCGGTGAAGTTCCACCACATGCGTGGCGTCTGCCCGCGCGCCGAGCGGCGGCGCAGCAGCATGGCGGCGCCAAAAGCCGGGTACACGATCATGGTCAGGGTCGGGTCGAGTTGGAACAGGGGGTCGCCAAACGAGCCCTTGAACAGCTCATGGGCCACCAGCGCCAGCAGCACCCCTGCGGCCAGCAGCCAGCCAAAACCGCGTGGGCTCAGGTCGGGCGCCAGTTCTTCACGGCCATAGCGGTGCACCTGCCACAGGAAAAACCACTCCAGCAGGTTGGCCAGCAGCAACACGCCCCAGAACAGCTTCAGGTACCAGTGGTCGTAGACGAAGAACCAGTCCTGAAAGCGCACGACACAGCCAAAGTCGTGCGCGAACCAGAACAGGGTGCAGAACAGGGGAATGGAATAGGCCCGGTCGCGTTTGGCCACCCGCACCGCGTCGCTCAGCCACCAGACCTGGAAGAGCGAGTCGACACCAAACAGCGTCATCACCAGCCATTTCTGGGCGTCGATCTGCTGCAGCAGCACTTGTGGGTCGTACATCGCGCGGCCTCAGGCGAACTTCAAGGGCGTGGCCGGGATGCGGCGCAGGGTGAAGATCACCGCCAGCGCCCACAGCACCACCACCGCGCCCAGCAACAACCACAGGGTGGACTGGAAGAACGGGGCCAGGGGCCACACCGCCACCCAGTAGCACACGGTCATGCCGATGTAGGCCACCCAGCTCCACAGCGACTGCCCAATGCTGGATTGGCGGCGCAGCATCATGGGAATCACGAAGGGGATGCAGAACCACACCGTCCAGCCGAAGGTGAACAGCCACAGCTCGTCCGCCAGCACGGTTTTGAGGACCAGCCAAGCTACCGTGGTGCCTGCCAAGCCCAGCAGCAGCAAGGCCGTGTACGCCCCCTGTGACAGTTGCGGGGTGTACTCCTTGCGGCCATAGCGCACGGTCAGGTAGAGGTACAGCATTTCCTGCACGTTGGTGACGATCAAGCCGACCCAGAACAGCTTGCTGAACCAGTGGTCGTAGACGTTGAACCACTTGTCGTACATCAGCAGGTAAAGGAAATCGTGCGGAATGAACACCAAGGTGGCGCAGATGGGCATGCTGACCACCTTCTGCTTGAAGCCCTGAAAGATGCCAACGCCGAAGTAGATGAAGTTGCAGATCAGCGCCAAGCCGCCAAAAATGAGAAGGCGGGGGATGTTGGCGTCGATGTTGGCCAGCGTGGTGCTGACGTCGTAAACCGAAAGAACGTCTGCCATGGGAGTGCCTGCGTGCAAGAAAATAAACGGCCATTGTCTGTTGCGGTCGCGCGCGCCCCCAACCCTTGGCCTGTTTGCACACAGGTTTGGCCTGTTTCAACATTCACCCCCAAGCAATTGTCAAGTTTGTCAACATCCTGGAAAATGGCCGCTTCACACATGCTGCGCCCCATCGCGATCCAGCGCTACCTGGACACCTTGACCCACACCCACGGCATCGAGCCGGGGCGCTTGCTGCTGGGCACAGCGCTCACGCCCGAGGGGCTGGCTCGGCCCGCCACCCTGGTTGAACCGGGTCAATCGCGCGCCGTGGTCGAAAACCTGCTCAAACTCAGCGGCAACCGGGGCATCGGGTTTGACATCTGGTCCCGCCCCTCACTGCTGGAGGTGGGGGTGGTGGGGTACGCCACGCTCACCAGCCGCACCGTGCGCGATGCCTACCCCCTGTGGCGCCGTTACGCGCGTGCCCTGGTGGGCTTGACGGGCAGCTTTCGCATCGTGGACGAAAACGCCGACGGCGTGACCTTTGTGTTCGACGGGCTGGACCCGCTCGATCCCCTGGTGGGGTTTTACACCGAGGAGCTGATCGGGATTTTCGCCATGATGGGCACCCGGCTGTTGAGCGAATCGCCCACCATGGTGCGGGCCACGTTTGCATACCGCCCGCCCGGGCACGCCGAACGCTACGAGCAGTTGCTGGGCTGCCCGGTCGAATTTGGCGCCCCGCGCACCAGCATCACGCTGGCCCGGCACTGG
>DASUON010000499.1:0-6282 GCA_036276615.1 Burkholderiaceae bacterium | reverse complement strand
GATTCGAAATCCGGCGTACAGGTTCTCCTGTACCGAGGGTTCGAATCCCTCTCTTTCCGCCAGTAGACATAGAAAACCCGCTCTCAGAAATGAAGCGGGTTTTTTGCTTTTTGGGTGGGCCTTAAAACCCGATGTCAGGGGTTTTAAGGCCACCCTGCTCCTGTCCACTTGCAAGTTTCCAGCGACGAGCACAAGCAGGCGTTCAGTTCAGGAGGTCGCTGATCAGGGCCAGCAGCTGATCGCGCAAGTCGTGGATTTCGGGCAGTCGAGTCAGGGCTTCCTGCTGTCGGTTGTCGGTCAGCAGGGAGACCAGTTCAGTGGCCACGGCATGGATGCGGTCGTGCACCCGTTCCAACTCGTGCAGCCGTTGGGCCTCGCGCGTGTTCAGTCGCCGCTTGGAGGTCAGCCATTGACCGAACTGGCATTGGTGGACTTCGAGTGGCGGTGGCACCTTGCGGGTGCCGCGCAGGTAGTCTTCAAACGCCAAGACCCAGGCCCGATGCTCAATGCCTGCATACAGCAGGGGGCGTTCGTCCGCACGCAAGGGGCGGACGTGTTTCCATCGGGTGTCTGGCTTCCACTCATCTCGCCAGGCCTGCAGTTGCTGCAGGGGCATGGGGCGTCCGATGCCGTAACCCTGGCCGAGTTCGCAGCCCAACTGAAGCAGCATCAGGCCGTGGTCCACGGTTTCCACCCCTTCGGCGATCAGTGTCCGGTTGAAAGCCGCCGCCAGGCCGATGACGCCTTCAAGGATGGCCACGTCCTCCGGATCGGCCAACATGCCCCGCACAAAGCTCTGGTCGATCTTGAGGGTTTCGGCCGGTAGTCGTTTCAAGTAGGTGAGGGACGAGTAACCGGTTCCAAAGTCGTCAATGGCGCTGGAGATGCCCATGCGCTGACAGGCTCGCAGCACGTCGGACACCTGGGCCATGTCGCGCAGCGCGCTGCTTTCCAGCAACTCAAGCTCCAGATCGTCGGGCTTGACGTGGGGGTGCTTGGACATGAGGTCCAGCAGATGGCCCACAAAGTCAGGCTGTTGGAACTGCAGGGCGCTGACGTTCACGCTCACCCGGGTGTGGATGCCCATGGCGTGCAGGGCTTTCAGGTCCTGCATGGCTCGGCGCAGCACCCAGTCTCCCAGCTCCACCGCAATCGGGTGGTTTTCGACCACGGGAATGAAGATGGCTGGCGGTAGCAAACCCCGTTCAGGGTGACGCCAGCGGATCAGGGCTTCCACGCCGATCAGCTCTCCCGAGCGCAAATTTACCTTGGGTTGGTAGTACAGCTCAAACTGGTCGTGCAGCAGTCCTTGGCGGACATTGGCCAAGGTTTCGTTGGTCCCGCGGGCCTCCTTGTCGGCCTGGGAGTCGAACAGATGGACCCGCTCCCGTCCCGCCAGTTTGGCTTGGTACATGGCCTGATCCGCCTGGCGCAACAGCTGGTCCGCGTCAACCTCGTCGTGCTGGGGGTAGAACGTCACGCCGATGCTGGCCGTCACGTTCAGTGCGACGCCCTCCAGGGTCACGGGCTGTCCGATCTGTTCCATCAGCCGTTGCACCAGGGCCTGGCCGTGGGCGTGATGGGGCAGGTCAATGAACACCGCCACAAATTCGTCCCCACCCCAGCGCGCCAGGGTGTCGCCATCGCGCAGCACGGACGACATGCGGTCGGCCAGCTTGGCCAGCAGCAGGTCCCCCACGTGGTGACCATGCCGATCGTTCACGGATTTGAATTCGTCCAGGTCCAGGAAGGCGATGGCCAGGGCCTGCCCGCGGCGGCGCACCCCGGACATGCCTTGCGCCAGCCGATCGGCCAGCAACACGCGGTTGGCCAGCCCGGTCACCGGGTCGTAGTGGGCCACCCGTTCCAGCTCGCGTTGCTGGGTCTTGAGTTCGCTGATGTCGGAAAACAGCGCCACATAGTGCGTGACCTCCCCCGCGGGGGTTTTGACGGCGCTGATGGTCAGTTGCTGCGGATACACCTCGCCGCTCTTGCGGCGGTTCCATATTTCCCCACTCCAATGTCCGCGTTGGGCGATGGTGTTCCACATGCGTTGGTAGTAGCTGGCCGGGTGCATGCCGGAACTGAGCATGCGGGGGTTGCGGCCCATCACCTCACCCCGTTCATAGCCGGTGATCTGGGTGAACATGTCGTTCACTTCCGCAATCTGGCCGTCGGGCCCGGTGATCAGGATCCCTTCCCTGGCGGAGCTGAACACGCTGGCCGACAGTTGCAAGCGTTCCTGGGCCGCCTTGAGTTCGGTGATGTCGTGGGCGATCCCCAGCACCCCAACCAGTTGGCCCTTCTCGTCCCGCATGGGCAGTTTGGTGGTCTGAAACAGGCCCTGGTAGCCGTTGGCGGCGAAGGTCAGCCACTCCTCATTCTGTGTGGGTTGGTCCGCGGTCATGGCCTTGAGGTCGTGGCTGCGGAAAAATTCGGCCAGTTCGGGGCTGACAAAGGCGGTGTCGGTCTTTCCGACGATCTCGGCTTCCGAGGCACCAAACAGCTGTTCGAAACGGGCGTTGCAGGCCAGATAGACCCCCGCCGGGTCTTTCAGCCAAATCAGGTCCGGGATGGCGTTTTTCAGGTTGGACAGGAAGGTTCGCTCCCGTTCCGATGCTTCCAGCGCCATGACCAGCCGGGCCCGTGCGTCGTCCCGGTCGTGCTCCAGCCCCTGGGTGAGCTTTTCAGAGCGTTGGCACAACTCGATCGCGCGTGCCAGGTTTCGCAGCACCGGGGCGAACACCTCGGTCAGCGGCAGCTCGGAGGGCTGATCGTGCTCGGCCAGGAACAGGAAGCCATGCACACCGTCAATCGGCAGCCACAACGCGTGTCGGTAGGCGCGGTGCTGGCACAAAGGGGTCAGCAGCTCGCTGTCCTGGATCTTGAGGGCCTGACGTCCCCATCCTTGCGGGGGCGTCAGGATGTTTTGCCCCTTGCGCAAAGCCAGGGCGTGGTCGCCCACCGCGTGCTCCAGCACCCAGCTGAGTGCGCCTGGGTCGGCGCGTCGCAGCACCAGGCCCACCGGGTAGGACAGGTGGAACAGGAAGCGCTGGAGCACGCGGGGCAACAAGCGGGCCAGGGTGACTTCCGCACCGATGGTCAGCGTCAGGTCATACAGAACGGCCAGGGCCCTTTCGCGCTTCATGCACACGCCCCCACGCTGATCACCAGGGCTGCGTTGTGGAACAAGGGATAACCTCCCTGGGCCCCAGTGCCGATTTCCCCCAGCGTGAGTGCGCCAACCACCGAGCGGGCTCCGGTGTGCCGGGCCAGTGTCGCCAACTCCTGTGACGCACCGTTGGCCATGTGCAGGCGTCGACCGGCGCAGTAGAACACCAGCAGTGGGGCGCACTCGTCCGGGGCCAGTGGTGGGAGGGCGGAGACCACCCGGGCCATGCACGCCGGGTCATCCGGAGGGGGCGCCTGCATCAGCATGAGCATGGAGTTTTCGGGCACCTCCCCGATGCAGATCAACGATCCATCCGGCTCCAGGCCGACGGGGATGCGGATCAGCACCTGGTCGCTGGCCCGGACCAGTCCGATGGGAAAGTGCACGCCGTATTGGTAAAAATTGTCGGGCGTCAATGCCACGCCGTAATGGTCGCGGATGAGCTGCTGGTACACGTCGAAGGCGGGGCGCCAGTCGATCTGTGCAACTCGGTTGCCTGCGGTGGTGGTGGCCAGCACAAAACTGTCCGGGGCCGGGTAGCCATGTTCAACCACGGTTTGAACGTCTGTGGGCCACAACATGCCCAACATGCCCCCAGCCACACATGCATCGGTGGTGAACACGCACCCGATGGGGCTGAAGGTTTCGCTGCCCGCGTTGACGCCTGCGTATTTGACGCGGTCTGCCAGTTCCAGGTACAGCTCGTCCAGTCGGCTGGCAATGTCGGGCAGCAGACCGTCGAACACCATGAACAGCGTGGGCTGCTCACCGCCAGTGGACGTTGTCTCCAGCGCTTTCAGCGTGGCCTGGGCCATGGCCGTTCCTCCCGAACCCAATGCGTCGGCGTCCAGCAGAAAAAATTCGGGGCGTTGCGCCAAGCAGCACAGGCACACGCCGTGCGACTCGAAGCCTGAAGGGGTGATGAGTGCGGGAAACACGCCGCCCATGAGAGGGAGCTGGCGCTCTCTGCACGCCGATTGCAACAGCGGCAGGTGCTGGCGGTCGGCTTCGGCCACCAGGGCAAAAATGCCCGCCTGAGGAAACTGGGCGCGCCAAGCATCGAGAACGTCGTGCAGGGCCCCCTCGTCAAAGGGTACGTGGGTTTGTGTTGTGGCCTTCATCTGGAGCATCCCACTGTCGTGTGCTTCCCAGTTTAGGCGACACGCGGTTCGGGCGTCGAGTGTGGCGTGCCAGGGGTGTGACCCGGGCCTGGCCGGGGCTCAGGTCCAGTTGGCTGGGTCCAGCCCGTAGAACACCTGCAGTTGATGGTATTCGTCGGGATGCTGTTCCCGCAGCGCCGAAGGCGACATGAAGAAGGTCTCGGTGATGACTGCAAAGAATTCTTCCGGGGCCTGTGCGCCATACGGATCGATCAGCGTCGGCTCACCCGCATCGGCCAGCCAGCGGAGGTCTTCATAGGCCCGCTGAAACACCCGGGCCCACCCGGTGGGGGACTGGCCGTTGCGCAAAGGGGGCGCACCGTTGGCAGGGCCGTTTTCCTGGTCGAGCTGGTGGGCAAACTCGTGCATGACCACGTTGTGCGCCTGGGCGGTTGGCGCCGTGTCGTGCACGGTGGGGCGACCCAACGGGGCGGCCCATTGGCCCGAGCGGGCTCCGGCCTGCACATCGGGCCACGACAGCACCACCACGCCCTCTTGCCACGATTCGCCCAACCGAACCTCGCGGCCTTCGCTCACCACCCCACCGGGTTGGTGGTGTTTGGCGTCCACCACAAACGGCGCGGGGTAGAGCAGCACATGGCGCAGGTCGGGGTAGGGGTTGAGGCGCTCGGGGCGCCCGTGCAGGGCCAGCACGGGCACGCAGGCCTGGGCGGCGATGAGCACGCGCATGTCGTCCGTCACCGTCAGGCCCTGGCAGCCGATGATGGGTTTTTCCGCCACAAACACCTGCACCATGGCCTGCAGGCGGTGCTGCAAAGGCGGTGGCAGGTGGTTGTAGAGGGGGAATTGCCGACGCAGCAGCTTGCGCCAGGCGGGCGGGAAGGGGGTGCTGCCCAGGCGCTGGCGGCGTTGGCGGGCCCACCAGGGGCCGCCGATCAACGCGGCCAACACCAGCGCGCCCATCAGGGCAAAAACAAGTTCAGGAGCCACTGCACAGGGGGAAAGCTGCAAACCCCCCAGCTGGAGCTGTGGCCGGGGTTTTCAAGGCCGTGTGCAAGGCGTCTGGTGGCGGCCCATCGTCACGCGGCCTTGGCTTCGCGTAAGGCGGCCAGGGCGGCATCCAGCGCCTGGGCGGTGACGCCGGGTTGCAGGCTTTGGCCCAGTTCTGCCAGTGCTGCGCTGCCCTCGGCCTGCAGGCGGGCAATCGCGGCACCACACACCTTGGGCTGGTCGAACCCGGTGCTTTGCACCAGAAGTTGCCCGCAGCCGTCGGCCAGCTTGAAGTAAAACAGGCCGTCTTTTTCGCGGTACTGCTTGAAGGTGGCCAAGGCCACTTTCTCGGCCTTGGCCGTCTGGGTGCTGCCACCCGCTTGGGCCAGGTTGCGCAAACCCACCGCATGGCGCAGGCGTTGCAAGAATGGTGTGGCGATGGCGCGGGCCTTTTCGGCACCTTTCTTCAGGATGGCCTCCACGGCTTCGGGGTGGGCCATGAAGTGTTCGTAGGTGGCGCGCATGGGTGCGATTTCGGCGTCCAGGCGTTCGAACAGCCGTTCCTTGGCCTCGCCCCAGGCGATGCCGCTGGCGTAGGCCTGGCGCATGGCCTCGGTTTCCTCGGGCGTGGCAAAGGCCTGGTAGATCTGGAACAGGGCGCTGCCCTCGGTGTCCTTGGGTTCGCCGGGGGCGCGGGAGTCGGTCAGCAGGCCCATCACCAGCTTGCGCAGCTGTTCGCGTGGGGCGAACAGCGGGATGGTGTTGTCGTAGCTCTTGCTCATCTTGCGACCGTCCAGGCCGGGCAGGGTGGCCACCTGTTCGTCAATGACCACCTCGGGCAGCGTGAAGTGCTCGCCGTACAGGTGGTTGAAGCTGGCGGCCATGTCGCGGGCCATTTCGATGTGCTGGATCTGGTCGCGCCCCACCGGCACCTGGTGGGCGTTGAACACGATGATGTCGGCGGCCATCAGCACCGGGTACATGAACAGGCCGGCGGTC
>DASUON010000498.1:0-2681 GCA_036276615.1 Burkholderiaceae bacterium | reverse complement strand
GGCGAAATGCTCTACGCCAACGTGTTCGAAGGCTTGACCGTGCTGGACGCCGAAGGCCACATTGCCCCCCGCCTGGCCACCAGTTGGGTGCTGTCAGCCGACCGCTTGCAACTGGACCTGTACCTGCGTGCCAACGTGCGGTTTCATGACGGTCGCCCCTTCAACGCCGAAGTGGCGGCGTGGGCGCTCAACCGCATCCTCGCGGCAGACTCCAAGAACCCGCAAAAAAAGTGGTTTGAGCGTGTGCAGACCGCCCAGGCCGTGGGTGCCAACCGCCTGCGCCTGAGCCTGCGTGCCCCCGACCCCTTCCTGCCCTTTGCGCTGGCCCTGCCTGCTGCGGTCATGGTGCACCCGGACCATGTCGCCACTGTGGACCAGCAGCCGGTGGGCACGGGTCCGTTCCGCTTCAGCCGCTGGGACAAGGGTTCCAAGCTGGTGCTGGACCACAACCCCCTGTACTGGGGCCGACAACCCGCGCTCACCCATGTGGAGTTTGTGTTTGTGGGGGGACGCACCGAGGGCGAGTCGCTGCTGCTGGAGGGCGCACTCGACGGCCTCATCAGCGTGACCGACCGGGTGCAGAACTTCCAGGGCCGCCCCGACATCCAGGTGCTGCGCCGCCAGGTGGAGCAGAAAGTGCTGCTGGCCATCAACAACGAACGCCCCCCGTTCAACGACCTGCGCGTGCGCCGCGCCTTGTCACACGGCATCCGGCGCGACCCGTTCAAGGTGTTTTATGGGGAAGACCTGCAACCCGCCTACATCGGCAGCCACTTTGCCCCCACCCACCCGGCCTACGTGGACCTGGTGCAACGCTACCCCCACGACTCTGCCCAGGCCCGCAACCTGCTGAAGGCCGCCGGGGTCAAACCCGGCACCAAGGTGACGCTGGTGGCCCCACCCACCCGCTATGGCCGCATCGGCAGCGTCAGCATCACCGAAGACCTGGAAAACCTTGGCTTCCAGGTGGAGGTGCAAAACCTGGGCTGGAAAGACTGGCTGGCCCAGGTGTTCAACAAGAAGGACTACGCGCTGTCCATCATCGCCCACGTGGAGCCCATGGACCTCAACATCTACGCCCGCGACGACTACTACTTCAACTACGACAACGCTGCCTTCAAAAAGCTGTGGGACCAGACCATGGACGCCCCGAACGAGGCGGAGCTGAACCGCCTGCTGGGCCAGGCCCAACGCCGCATTGCCGACGACGCGGTCAACGTGTTCTTGTTCATGGTGCCGCAGACCTTTGTGCTCAACCGCAAGCTGCAAGGCTTCTGGATCAACACCCCCTTGCCCACCACCGTGATGGAAGACGTGCGCTGGGCCCCCTGACGCCCTGCGCAGGAAGGCTCAACGCTCCATGAAGCGGGCCTGCCGCTTGCGCCGCGTCTGGCGGCCCAGGTGGCCCAGCGGCAGCTCGGTGGTGGTTTTCACGCAGTTCAGCACGATGTTGGAGCGGATGCTGGCCACCCCCGGCAGGTGCGTCAGCTGCTTCAGCACCGAGTCGGCCAACTCGGTCAGGTCAGCGGCCACGATCTTCAGGATGTAGTCCGACTCGCCCGTGACGGCAAAACACTCCAGCACCGCGGGGATGGTGGCCACATCCTTCTCGAACTGGTTGCCCTCGGTGGTGCCGTGGCGCGTCATGGTCACGTAGCTGATGGCCGTGACCCCCAGCCCCAGCAGCGCCGGGTTCAGCAGGGCCACATGCCGCTGGATCAAGCCCGTGGCCTCCAGCCGCTGGATGCGTCGGCTCACCTGCGACGCCGAGAGGTGAATGGCCTCGCCCAAGGCCTGGTGGGTGGCGTGTGCATCGGTCTGCAACGCGGCCAGCAGGCTCAGATCGTAGCGGTCAAGCAGTAAATCGTCGTTGGATGGCGTGTTCATGCATGGATTGTGCATTGTTTGACGAAAGTCAAACCCCAATTGCGCACACCTTGCAGGGCTTGTTTTGCACAATTTCGTCACTTTCCCAACCAACACTGGAGACAACCATGCCTGATCTGTTCGACAACCCCATGGGCCTGTGCGGCTTTGAATTTGTGGAGTTCGCGTCGCCCACCCCCGGCGTCATCGAACCGCTGATGGAAAAACTGGGCTTCAGCCTGGTGGCCAAGCACCGCAGCAAGGACGTGTTGCTGTACCGCCAGGGTGGCATCAACTTCATCGTCAACCGAGAGGCCAAGAGCCAGGCCGGTTACTTCGCCGCCGAACACGGCCCCAGCGCCTGCGGCCTGGCCTTCCGGGTGCGCGACGCCCACAAGGCTTACCACCGCGCCCTGGAACTGGGCGCACAGCCCATCGACATCCCCACCGGCCCCATGGAACTGCGCCTGCCCGCCGTCAAAGGCATTGGCGGCGCACCGTTGTACCTGATCGACCGTTTTGAAGACGGCAAGAGCATTTACGACATCGACTTCGAGTTCATCGACGGCGTGGACCGCCACCCCGTGGGGCACGGCTTCCAGATGATCGACCACCTCACCCACAACGTGTACAAGGGCCGCATGGCCTTCTGGGGCGGGTTCTACGAGCGCATCTTCGGCTTCCGCGAAATCCGCTACTTCGACATCAAGGGCGAATACACCGGCCTCACCAGCCGCGCCATGACCGCGCCCGACGGCCTCATCCGCATCCCGCTGAACGAAGAGCGCGGCGGCAACGGCGGGCAGATTGAAGAA
>DASUON010000497.1:0-2974 GCA_036276615.1 Burkholderiaceae bacterium | reverse complement strand
TGCATGCTCCATTGGCGGCCATCAAATTGCGTCAGCACCGGGCCACGGAAGTACAGGGTGTTCTGTGGCGGGGGCGGGCCGTCGAAGTCGACCCGAAAGGCGATGCTGTCGTCCAGCGCCAGTTTCGCCACTTGTCCCACCCGCATTTGGTCCGACAAGCCGCTGCGCCCCACCAGGTTGGGGTCAGGCAGCGCCCACAGCGGGGCCAGGCGCGGGAACAGCAGGAACAGCGCCACCATGATGGGCGCGCCCAACACCGCCATGCCTCCGGCCAGCCGGGCGGTGTGCCACAGGCGGGGGCGCCCCAACGGCATGTGGGCGTTGACCAGGGCCGTGAGCAAGCCCCACAGGGCCAGCACAATGCCCAGCGCGGTGAGCAGCGACTGGGAGTGGATGAAATGCGTCAGCAGGGTGAAAAAGCCCAGGTAGAACACCACAAAGGCATCGCGGCGGGCCCGCAGTTCCAGGGTTTTGAGGGCCAGCAGCATGACGATCAGCGTCACGCCCGCGTCCTGCCCGATCAAGGTGTGGTGGGACCACCAGGTGCCGCCCACCACCAGCAGCAGCAAGGCCAGCCGCCAGGGCCAGCCCGGCAGGCTGCGCTGGTGCCAGGCCAGCCAGCCGCGCCAGAGCAACAGGCCCGAAGCCAGCCCGCTGCACCACCAGGGAATGTAAAACGCTTGCAGCAGCAACACCCAGCCAATCACACCCAGCAGGAACAGGGTGTCGCGGGTTTCGCGCGGCCAGGACGCCGTGGAGGGCCACCGGTTCAACAGCATGCCAGGGCCTCCAGGCAGCGCAGCCGGTGTGCGGTGCCTTGGCCCAAGGGCACCACGTGGCCCGGCAGGCGCAGGCCGTAGCTCAGCCCGGCCTGTTCGGCCTGCAGCACCCAGGCGCACAAGCGCGACCAACGGCCCTCCGGGTCGCTCAGTCCACACTGGGCGGCGTCCAGCCACAGTTCGCCCGCCGGGCTGGGTTCGAAGTCTCGGCGCACCCAGCGCTCCGGCGCGTCGTCGCCCAGTTGCGCCACCTTTTTCCACAGCAGCCATTTCAGCGGGTCGCCCCGGCGGTAGGGGCGCAGGCCATCGGGGGCGGAGGAATCGGGCGCTGGGCGAAGGCTGGGCGGTTCCTCGGTTTCGTCGGTGCCGGGCCCCAGGGGCAAGGGCGGTGGCGCGGTTTCGGGAGCGGGGTAGACCAGCAATTCACCCGCTGGCCGCCACCAGCACCAGACGCGGAAAATGCCCAGGGGGAAGCAGGACTCGGCCTGCAAGGCCGGCACGGCCCACCGCCCACGCGGCAAGGGCGGGCAGGGCAGCAGCACGCTGGCGCTGTCGCGCGCGGGCACGTCGGTCCACGCCGGTTCGGTGGTCACGCGGACCGCTGTCGTGGCCTGGGTGGGCAGCCACTGCAGCGCAATGGCGTAACGCGCCCGGGAACGGCCGTTCTGCAGCACCACCGGCACGGGGGCCGCCTGGCCCGCGAACACGCCGCTGCTGGCTTGCAGCGTCAGGGTCAGCCCACGCAGGTTGTGGTGCGTCACCAGCACGCTCACGGCGGCGCAGCCCGTCAGCAGAAAGGTCAGCAAATAGCCCAGGTTGAGCTGGTAGTTGATGCTGCCCACCAGCAACAGCAGCAAGGTCACCCCCAGCATCCAGCCGGCCCGGGTGGGCAGGATGTAGATGTTGCTCTGCGTCAAGCGCAAGGCGTGGGTGCGCGGCAGGCGGTGCAGCCACCAACGCCGCAATCGGCCCAGGCGCGGCGTCAGTTCACGCCGGGCCGGTGGGGCTTGTGGGGAATCCATGCCCAGCCAGGTTCAAGACAAGGGGGTGGCGTCCAGCAGCGCGTGCACCTGCTGGTCGGCGCTGCGGCCCGAAGTGCCCACCGGCACCAGCCGGTGGGCGGCGGTTTGCGGCAGGATGGCGGCCAGATCGTCCGGTGCCACATAGCCGCGTCCTTCCAGCAAGGCCCGGGCCTGGGCCGCGCGCAAAATGCCCAGCGCCGCACGCGGGCTCAGCCCCTGCACAAACCAGCGGCCGTTGCGGCTGGCGTCCACCAGGTCTTGCAGGTAGTCCAGCGTGGGGCTGGCCACCGCCACCTGTTGCACCGCCGTTTGCAGCGCCTGCAACTCACCCGGCAGCAGCAGGGCCGGCAACCGTTCCAGCAGCGGGCGGCGGTCACCGCCCAGCAGCAGTTGGCGTTCGGCCTCGCGGCTCGGGTAGCCCAGGCGTATGCGCATCAAAAAGCGGTCCAGTTGCGATTCGGGCAAGGCGTGCGTGCCCAACTGGTCCATCGGGTTTTGGGTGGCAATGACGAAGAAAGGCGAGGGTAAGGCACGCGTCGCACCATCCACCGACACCTGTTGCTCTTCCATCGCTTCCAGCAGGGCACTCTGGGTCTTCGGGCTGGCACGGTTGATTTCGTCGGCCAGCAGCACCTGGGTGAACAGCGGGCCGGGGTGGAAGACGAAGGCTTGGCGCGTGCGGTCGAACACCGACACGCCGCTCAGGTCGCTCGGCATCAGGTCGGAGGTGAACTGCACACGCGAGAAATCCAGCCCAAACGTGCGCGCCAGCGCGTGTGCCAGGGTGGTTTTGCCCACCCCCGGCAAGTCCTCGATCAGCAGGTGGCCACCGGCCAGCAAACAGGTCAGGCAGTCACGTATTTGCGCCTCTTTGCCCACGATGACCGTGGTAAGCTGGGTCAGCAGAGCGGAGATTTTTTGTTGCGGCGCATCCATGCCGTGACGATACCGGAAAACGCCAATCATGAAGCCCACGGGTTATTACACACACCGCACCTTCCTGAAACACGAAATGGGCACTGGCCACCCCGAGTGCCCGGAACGCCTGGGTGCCATCGAAGACCGGCTGCTCATCTCCGGCGTGGCCGATGCCCTGGAACGGCGCGAACCCACCCCCGCCTCGGTGGCGGAACTGGAACTGGCCCACGGGCGCATGCACATCGCCGCCCTGCG
>DASUON010000496.1:0-9365 GCA_036276615.1 Burkholderiaceae bacterium | reverse complement strand
GATGTTCGACAGGCTGGCTGTCAGTTGGCTGTCCAGCGGGTCGGGGTTTTCCCTGAAGGGTGGTCTGGTGGCCCAGGGTGGGGTTCTCATAATGGGGGCCGACGATCCCGCACCTCCCTGCCCAGGCCCCCCTCATCCATGAAGCTGCTGCTCATCGAAGACAACCTGTCGCTCCAGACCACGCTGGTGCGCACCCTGGTGCGTCAGGGCTACGAGGTGAGCACCTGTGCCGATGGTCTGCAAGCCCTGGCCTGCTGGCGCAACACCCAGCCCGACCTGGTGCTGCTGGACCTGAGCCTGCCCGGGCGCGACGGCCTCACCGTGCTGGGCGAAGCCCGGGCGCAGGGGCTGGCGGCTCCCGTCATCATCCTCACCGCCCGTGGCACGGTGGGGGACCGCATCCTGGGCCTGAACACCGGGGCCGACGACTACCTGGCCAAACCCTTCGACCTTGACGAGCTGGAAGCCCGCATCAAGGCCCTGCTGCGGCGCAGTCCCGCGGGTCAGGCGGCGGGCACAGGCCCCTTGGGCCGACTGGGCAGCGGCCCTGCCGCTCCGGGCGGGGCGGGCCAGGCCGTGTCGCCGGGCGGTGGGTTTGATGTGGACCGCGACAGCGGCGCCGTGTACTTCCAGGGCGAGCCCATGGACCTGCCCCCGCGGGAGCTGGCCCTGCTGCGCGCCCTGCTGGCCCGCCCCGGGCAGGCCATGGCCAAGGAGCGGCTGTTCGAGCAGGTGTTCCCCGGCGAGCTGGACGTGCAGACCGAGGCCATCGAGGTGGTGGCCTACCGCCTGCGCAAGCGGCTCGTGGCCACCGGCGCGCAGTTGGTGACGCTGCGGGGCCTGGGCTACCTGCTCAAGCTGGCCCCCCAGGGCGCATGAGTGGCATGACCGGCCTGAACCGCGTGGGGCGCATGCAAGGCGTGTCGCTGCGCTGGCAACTGATGCTGGGCATCCTGCTGCCGGTGGGGCTGGTGCTGGTGGTCAACACCGTGTTCCTGTACCGCCAGGCGCTGTCCGCGGCTGATACGGCCTACGACCGCACCCTGCTGGCCTCGGCCAAGGCCATTGGCGAGCAACTGCAGGTGGTGGCGGGCGATGCGGGTGGCCCGGCGCGTTTGCAGGCGTCGCTGCCGTACTCGTCGCTGGAAGCCTTCGAGGCCGACAACCGCAGCCGCATGTTCTACAAGGTCAGCGGTTTCCAGGGGGAAATGGTGTCGGGTTTCGATGCCTTGCCCGCCTGGCATGGGCGGATTCCCTCGCAAGGCATCTATTCGGCGCTGGTGGACTTTTACGACGACACCTACCTGGACCAGCCCGTGCGCGTGGCCGTGCTGCTCCAGCCGGTGGCGGGGGCGGCCGGGCAGGGCATGGCCACGGTGCAGGTGGCCGAGACGCTGGAGCTGCGCCAGACCCTGGCCCGCAGCCTGCTGGTGGCCACCATCTGGCGCCAGCTGGCGCTCATTGCCACCATCGCCGCCGTGGTGATCTGGGTGGTGCGCCGCGCCACCCACCCCGTGCACGCCCTGGGCGATGCCCTGGCCCGCCGCAGCGACAGCGACCTGTCCCCGCTGCCCGCAGCCGACGCACCGCAGGAGTTGCGCCCGCTCATCGACGCCACCAACGACCACATGGCCCGCCTGAGCCACCTGCTGGCGCACCAGAAGCGGTTTGTGCGCGACGCCTCGCACCAGCTGCGCACGCCGCTGGCCGTGCTCAAGGCCCAGGTGCAGTCCGCCCGCCGGGGCGATGTGCCGCCCGACCTGGCCCTGGCCGAAATCGCCCACACCGTGGACGACGCCACCGCCCTGGCCAACCAGATGCTGGCGCTGGCCAAGGCCGAGCAGCTGCAATCGGGCACCAGCGCCGCCGACGTGCCGCTGACCGACTGGGCCGCCGTGGTGCGCCAGGTGGCGCTGGACGTCTCGCCGCTGGCCGTGGAACGCCAGCTGGACTTTGGCCTGGACCTGCCCGACGGCCCCGCCCCCGTGCGCGCCCACGAATGGGCGCTGCGAGAGCTGGCGCGCAACCTGTTGCACAACGCCATCCGCTTCAGCCCGCCCGGGGCCGAGTTGAGCGTGTCGCTGTGGGTGGACGAGGGCAGCGCGAGCGCGGGCTCCGTGACCTTGCGGGTGCGGGACATGGGGCCGGGTGTGTCTGCCGAACTGCGGCCCCACCTGTTCCAGCCCTTTGCCCGCGGCCATGCCGACGATGGCCAGGGCTCGGGCCTGGGGCTGGCCATTTGCCACGGCATCGTGCTGGCGCTGGGCGGCGGCCTGTCGCTGGACAACCGCATCATCCATGGCGAGGTGCAAGGCTTGGACGCGGTGGCCCGGTTGCCGCTGGCGTCCCCATAATGCCCGGCCATGGACAAGCTCAAAGCCATTGAAACCCTGGTGTCCGTGGCCCAGCGCGGCAGCCTCACGGCGGCGGCCAAGGCCGAGGGGGTGGCCCCGGCCATCGTCGGGCGGCGGCTGGACGCGCTGGAGGAGCAACTGGGCGTCAAGCTCATGGTGCGCACCACCCGGCGCATCACCCTCACGCACGAGGGCAGCGCCTTTCTGGAAGACTGCCAACGCATCCTGGTGGACCTGGCCAACGCCGAGGCCAGTGTCAGCGCGGGCGGCGTCAAGGCCAGCGGGCACTTGCGCATCACCGCCCCGGCGGGTTTCGGGCGGCGGCATGTGGCCCCGCTGGTGCCGCGTTTTCGGGAACTGCATCCCGAGGTGCAGGTGTCGCTCAACCTGTCGGACCGGGTGGTGGACATTGCCGCCGAAGGCTACGACTGCGCCGTGCGTGTGGGCGACCTCCCCGATTCCTCGCTGGTCAGCGTGCGCCTGGCCGACAACCGCCGCCTGTGCGTGGCCACGCCCGAGTACCTGCGCCGCCACGGTACGCCGCGCCACCCGTCCGAGCTGGCGCGGCACGACTGCCTGGTGCTGTCCAGCGACGCCTCACAAACCCGGGGCTGGGCCTTCCAGGTGCCGCTGGACCCGCCCGAGCCGGGCATGAGCGAACTCATTCACCTGCGCCCTGCAGGCCCGCTGGACTGCTCCGACGGGCAGGTGCTGCACGAATGGTGCCTGTCCGGCTACGGCATTGCGTGGCGCAGCACCTGGGAGGTGGAGGCCGACATCGCCGCCGGTCGCCTGGTGCCGGTGCTGGAGGCGTTTGCCGCCCCGCCCAACGGCATTTACGCCGTGTTCCCACAGCGCAAACACCTGGCGCTGCGCGTGCGGCTGTGGGTGGACTACCTCAAGCAGCACTACGGCCAGCCGCAGTTCTGGGCGCGGGGGTGAGGGCAGGAACGGATGTCGGGTGTGGCCGCGTTCAGCGCTTGAACTTGGTCTTGAGCCAGTCCAGAACGGCCAACTGGTCAGCGGTGGTGGCCCGGCGCACTTGGATCAGGAGCTTTTGCAGGTCCGGCCTGGGCAGCGTGATGTTGGAGGCCCCTTCGTTGCACACCGAGCAAATGGCCCGCAGGTTGGCGGGCTCGTCGCTGCCACCCATGCTTTTGTCGATGATGTGGCCCAGGTGCAGGCGCGTTTTGCGTGTGGGGTCGTAGGGGTGGGGCTCCCCGGCCACGGCGCCGCACATCTGGCAGGTGAACCCATTGCGGTCCAGCACGTAGGCCCGGGTTTCCTTGGAAATTTCGCGGGCAAATGCAGGTTGGGGCTTGGGTGTTTCCAGCAGGTACTGGCCGGGTTTGAGGTCGGCCCGGTCGTTGTGGGTGAGGATCTGGTAGCCCTCTTCCGTGCGCAGTTCGCGGATGCGCCGCGCCCATTCGCTGATGTCCCCGGCCACCTTGCGCAGTTGTTCGGCCTCCAGCACTTCGCCCAGGTGGTTCAGGAAATGCTGGCGCAACTTGGCGCGAGCCCCTTTGGAGGGCTTGGGTTGGGCGCTCATGCCACCCTCCGCTTGGAACGGCTGGCCGCCCCTGCCTCAATGGCCATGGCAATGCGCTGGCTGACCGCATGGGCCACGGGGGGCGGGAAGGCATTGCCCACCTGTCGGTAGGCCGGGGTTTTTTTGCCGGTGAAGTGCCATTCGTCCGGAAACCCTTGGACGCGGGCGCACATGCGCACCGTCAGGCGGGGCATGCCCACAAAGTCGGCGTCAGGGGCCAGGTCGGCCAGTCCTTTGCCATCCACCCCCAGTGAGGCCCAGGCCTGGCGTGCCCGTGTGGGCCCCAAATCAGGACCGCCGTGCTTTTTGCTGCCCCCCACCAGGGTGGGGGCGATGTCGTTGGCCCGCTGCATCCAACCTTGCACCCCGCGCCAGCCTCGCTCAGCCATCAGGTCACCGAGCAAGGTGCCCACCGTGGGTGGCCGCTGCAAAGAGGGCTCTGGCCATTGGAAGTGCTCGGCCAATTCCTTGCGCACCGCCACAAACACCACCCGGGGACGGAGTTGGCACACCCCGAAATCGGCGGCGTTGAACAAATGCCAGTCGGTCCAATACCCCAGGGCTTGCAGTTGGCGGGCAATTTTTTGCCGGTAGTCCACAAACACGGCATCCAACAGGCCGCGCACGTTTTCCAGCATCACGGCCTGCGGGCGGGTTTCGTCCACCACCCGAATGGCTTGGGGGAACAGGTCCCGTTCGTCGTCCGCACCCAGCTGCTTTCCGGCCTTGGAAAACGGTGGGCAGGGCACACCGCCGGCCACGAGGTCAATGCCTTTGAAACCCTGGGCGTCAAAGGCCGCCAAGTCCCCTTGGTGCACCTGCCAATGCGGGCGGTTGTGGCGCAGCGTGGCGCAGGCGTGGGCGTCAATTTCCACCAAGGTGCGGTGCTCGAAGCCCGCACGCTCCAGCCCCAGGGCTTGTCCGCCCGCACCTGCACAAAGTTCCAGCGAGTCCATTGGGTTGCCTGATGTTTTATCCAGTCTATTATGACTCGCGGTGGCCGAAAGGGTCAAAACGGCGGGTCGTCTTCGCTGGACGGTGAGGACGTGGCGGCGGCCTGGTAGCCCGCGCCGGTGGTGACGGGGGCCGGTGCCGCGGCGCGGCGGGTGGCGGGGCCGGCCGAGGTGCCGATCTCGGCCAGGCCGTCCAGCGCGTCGATCAGGTCGCCGATCAGCGGGCCCAGTTCGGCGGTGGCCATCAGCACGCTGCCGTCAAAGTCGTCGGCACGCTGGCCCTGGGCCTTGGCCTGCTCCAGCACATGGTCTTCGAACACCAGCTTTTTCAGGTGCAGCGCGTCGCTCAGCACAAACTGCACGCGGTCGTCCCAGTGCAGGGCCAGGCGGGTGGGTTGCTTGCCTTGGGTGATGTGGTCGCGCACCTCGTCGGTCAGCAGCGGGTGGCGGGCGTAGCGCACCACGGCCTGGCTTTCGTCGGCGGCCTTCAGTTCACATTCGTGGCCAATGGCAAAACCGGCGGGGGTCTCCTGCTCGGACAGCCAGCGGGCCATGGCCACGGCGGGCGAGGTGGCGGTTTGCAGCGGTTCGGCGGTGAAACCGTCCACCAGCTTCACCAGCGCGGTGATGATGTCGTCGGCCCGGGCGTTGGCGGTGGTGTCCAACACCATGCGGTGGGTGGTGGGGTCCAGCCACACCCAGGTGGATTGCTGGCGCGGGAAGGCCTGGGGCAGCAGCGCGGCCTTCACTTCTTCTTTCAGGTCACGCTTTTCCTTTTTGCCGGGCTTGCGGCCCGAGCTGGCCTCGATGGCGGCACAGGCTTCGTCCACCTTGCCCTGGATGACGCTGCTGGGCACCTGCCGGGTTTCGACCATGAAGCGCAGCACCCACTGGCCGTTGACCGATTCGGCCAGCACGCCGTGCGCCTGCCCGCGCGGGGGCACCCAGCCCACCGACTTTTCCTGGCTGGCGCTGCCGGGCAGGAAGGGCATGACGTTCAGCACCTCTTCCAGCGCGGTGAGGGAGGCGGGCCAGCCCGCCGTGACGGCATAAACCGACAGGTTCTTGAACACAGGGTCCCCTTGATCAGCGACACACCGCCCCGGCGCGGGGCCGACGGGCGGTGGCAAAAGTTGGAAAAAGGGGGCAAGTCTATCGGGTGCGGCGGGGGCCGCGTGTTCAGAACAGGCTGCGGGCCAGCCAGGCGGCGGTGCCCCACATCATCAGCGTCACGGCACCGTCCAGCGCCCGCCAGATGGCCACCGAGTTGAGGCGACGCCCCAGCCAGAAGGCGGCCACGCCCAGCACCGCAAACCACAGCAGCGAGCCGGTGGCCGCCCCCATGCCGAACACGGTGCTGCCCTGCCCGTAGGCCAGCGAGGCGGTGCCGATCAGCACGGCGGTGTCCAGCCAGGCGTGGGGGTTGAGCCACGAAAACGCCAGCGCCGAACCCACCGCCTGCCAGCGGCCGATGCGCGGTGCGTCGGTTGCTTCGGTCGTGGCTTGGGCGTCCGATTGCGGTGCAGCGGGGTGCCAGAAGCGCTGGAAGGCTTGCCAGCCGTACACCGACAGGAACAGCAGGCCCGCCCCGATCAGGGCGCCGTGCAGCTTGTCGGACAGTCCGCCCAGGTGGGCCAGGCCCAGCACGCCCAGGGCGATCAGCACCACGTCGGCCACGATGCACACGGCCACCGTCAGCCACACATGCTGGCGTTGCAGGCCCATGCGCAGCACATGGGCGTTTTGTGGCCCGATGGCCATGATCAGGGACAGGCTGAGCACCATTCCGGCGGTGAAGGTGGAGCCCAGGGCGGGCAGTGCGAAGGCGGTCATGGGGAGCTCCGGGTGAAGGGTGTCTGGGGGCTGGGATGCAGTGTGCAAGGTTTGCGGATTTGTTTAAACTGTTTTGAAGCGTTTTAAATTCGATCAATATTTAGTTAACAAAATCCATGCTCGATGCCCGTCAACTTGAAGCCCTGGCCGCGGTGGCCGAACAGGGCAGCTTTGCCGCTGCGGCCCGCCAGCTCAACGTGACGCTGGCGGCGGTGTCGCTGCGCATCAAGTCCCTGGAGGAGGTGCTGGGCCAGCGCCTGCTGGTGCGGGGCAAGGTGGTGCGGGCCACGTCGGCGGGGCAGGCCTTGCTCACCCACGTGCGCCAGGTGCGCCTGATGGAGGCCGACTTGCTCCAGGGCTTGCAGCGCGGCGGGGTGGATGGAAGCGCCGAAACGCCTTGGCAGACCCTGAGCGTGGCCATCAACGCCGACTCCATGGCCAGCTGGTTCTTGCCGGGGGTGGCCCCGTTGCTGGCGCGGCATCGGCTGCTGCTGGACATCACGCTGGACGACCAGGACCACACGCACGACGCCCTCAAGAGCGGCGACGTGTTGGGCTGCGTGACCACCTTGTCGCGTGCCATGCGGGGGTGCGTGGCCGAGCCCCTGGGGGTGATGCGTTACCGCTGCGTGGGTTCACCCGCGCTGGCCGCGTCGGTGCAGGCGGAAGGGGGCGGGCTGTCGGTGCACCGCCTGCTGGCCACGCCCGCGGTCATCTTCAACCGCAAGGACGGGTTGCAGGACGCCTTCCTGGCGCAGCACATCGGCTTGAAACAACCGGCCTACCCGCGGCACTTCGCACCGGCGGTGGATGGTTTTGAAGCCGCCATCGAGCTGGGGCTGGGTTGGGGCATGGTGCCAGAACAGCACCTGACGCGGCCCGGCGTGGCGGGCCGCATGGTGGAGCTGCTGCCCGGTGCCGCGGTGGACGTGGCCTTGTACTGGCAGCACTGGGAGCGCGAGGCGTCTTCCGCCCGCCGCCTGACCGAGGCGGTCAAACAGGCCGCTCAGGCGAATTTGCTGCCCATGCCGGATGTGTGAGGCCTGTGCGCCGCAGGACGGGCCTGCGTGTGGTGCATTTTTGAAGAAAAAATGGCCTCTGGCGCTTTTTATATAAGCGAGAGCAGCTATTGTTTTTGTAGTGTTCTTGGGGCTGCCCTCGCCGGGTCGGTCAGCCGTTGATCAGCCTTTCAGGCACTCGCTCATGAACTTCTTGCGTTCGTCACCCTTCAGCGCCTTGGTCTTGGCGTCGGCGTTGCAGGTTTTCATTTTTTCTTGTTGGGCGGTCTTGCCATCGGCAGGGGCTTCGGCCTTGGCGCTCAGGCACTCTTTCATGAAGGCTTTGCGCTCGTCGCCTGCCAGGTTCTTGGTCTTGGCGTCGGCGTTGCAGGTTTTCATTTTGTCCTGCTGCGTGGCGGCATGGGCGGGCACGGCCACGGTGGCGGCCAGGGCCAGGGTGCAGGCGATGACGGAGGCAAGTGCTTTCATGGATGGCTTTCGGTGGTTGAAAAAGGAAGACACGGCTGCCGCAGCGCGTGCATGACCGTGCGCGCATTGTGGCCAGTTCGCACGCCCTTGTCGTGACGGTGGGGCACGCCGTGGGCTGAATGTGTGAAGAAATGCAACAGGGCCTGTCGCGCATGGGTGGCGCTCCGCAAAAGGGTGGGGTGGGGCCGCCGCCTAAAATCCCGGCCATGCTTCAAATCAAACAAGACCTGCTGGCCGCACTGGCGGCAGAACTCGATCAGCTGATGCCCGGTGCCGCCGACAAGGCGGTTTTTGAATCCCCCAAGGTGGCGGCCCATGGCGATTTCGCCTGCACCGCGGCCATGCAGCTGGCCAAACCCCTCAAGAAGAACCCCCGCCAAGTGGCCGAGGAGCTGTGCGCCGCGCTGCGCGCCACGCCCGTGTTTGCGCAGTGGGTCGAGGCGCTGGACATTGCCGGTCCGGGCTTCATCAACATCCGCCTCAAGCCTGCGGCCAAACAGGCCGTGGTGCGTGAGGTGCTGACTGGCGGGGCCGCCTTCGGTCGCCAACCCGCCCGCAACGAGAAACTGCTGGTGGAGTTCGTGTCCGCCAACCCCACGGGGCCGCTGCATGTGGGCCATGGCCGTCAGGCCGCGTTGGGTGACGCCATCTGCAACCTGTTCGACACCCAGGGCTGGGCCGTCCACCGCGAGTTCTATTACAACGACGCCGGTGTGCAGATCGAAACCCTGGCCAACTCCACCCAGTTGCGCGCCAAGGGCATCAAACCCGGCGACGCGGGCTGGCCCGAGGCCGCCTACAACGGCGACTACATCCAGGACATTGCCAACGACTTTCTGGCGAAGAAAACCGTCAAGGCCGACGACCGCGAGGTGACCGCCAGCGGTGACGTGAATGACCTGACCAGCATCCGCGAATTTGCCGTGGCCTACCTGCGCCACGAACAGGACTTGGACCTGAAGGCATTCCAGGTCAAGTTCGACCAGTTCTACCTGGAGTCCAGCCTGTACACCAGCGGCTGCGTGCAGGCCGCGGTGGACAAGCTGGTGGCCAACGGCCACACCTACGAGCAAGACGGCGCGCTGTGGCTCAAGTCCACCGACTACGGGGACGACAAGGACCGCGTCATGAAAAAGACCGACGGCGGCTACACCTACTTCGTGCCCGATGTGGCCTACCACATCACCAA
>DASUON010000495.1:0-3418 GCA_036276615.1 Burkholderiaceae bacterium | reverse complement strand
TCCAGCTCGGCCTGGAGCTGGTCGGGCCGGTCGTCCAGGAACTGGTTGACGTGGCCCAGTTGGTCTTCCACCGCCCACATGCTGTCGATGGCCCCCTGGATGATGCCCGCGGCAATGCCGCATTGCAGCAGCAGGAAGGCCCCGCGGATGCCCAGCAGGTAGGGCTTGCAGGGGTCACCCAGCAGGTCATCGGCACCGATGAACACGTCCTTGCACTGCACCGAGAACGTGCCCGTGCCCTCCATGCCCGAGAACTTGGGGCAGGTCTTGAGCGTCACGCCCGTGGCGCTGCACGGCAGCATGAACATGATTTCGTGGCCCGCAGCGCCGTTGGCCCCCTCCACCACCGCCACCGTGCCCAGGCTGTGCGCCGGGGCCAGGTTGCTGACCCAGGGCAGCGTGCCGTTGACGAGGTAGCCGCCATCCACCGGGGTGGCCTTGAGCAGGATTTTTTCGATCCCTGCAAAACCCTTCATGGGGTTGGACATGCCGGTGGCCCCGATGACCTCGCCGCGCAGGTGGCGCTGCAGGCGCTCGCCGTTCATGGCCGGGTTGCTGGAGCCGTGCAGGTACAGCGCCGACACCGCCTGTTGCCACATCAGGAACGACGTGGCCCCGCAGACCTTGCCCACCTCGGCCATGGCCAGGATGGCGGTCACGTAGTTGCCGGGGCGGCCCGGCTGGTCGATGTGGGCGCTCATCGCGCCCATGCGGGCCAGTTGCTGGATCAGGTCCAGGGGATAGTCCCCTTCGTCGATGGCCTGGGCGCGTGCGGCCAGCGGGCCTTGGGCGATGGCGCGCACGGCGCTCAGCAGGTCTTCGGTCTGGGCGGCAGCGGACACATCGGCGGGCAGATCGGCGGCGTTCATGGTGGGCTTCCTTCGGTGGCGCGGGGGGCGGAGGGAGGGAGGGGGGTGGGCGCGGCGCGATCAGGCCATGCTGATCTTGAACGCCACCGGGTTGCGGATGGTGTTGGCCACGGGCGAGTAGAAGTTGGCGTGCTGGACGATCTCTTCCAGCACCTCGCGCGGGGCGTCGCCTTCCACCAGCACCTTCACCCGCACCTCTTGAAAGCCCATTTGCGGTGGCGTCATTTCCAAGGCACCGCCAGCACCCCAGGCGGCGGGGTTGCCGATGTCGCCTTCCAGAAACACTTCCAGCTTGCTCAGCTTGACGCCCTTCCAGGTGGCCACGGCGGTCACGCCCACGGCAATGCAGCCGCCCAGGCCGGACAGCACGATTTCGCCGGGTGCCGGGGCCGTGTCCTGGCCGAACAGGTGCAGCGGCTCGTCCACCACCACGGTGTGTTTGTCCCCCACCGAGGACAGGCTGCGGTACTGCCCCTCCATCACGGTGTGGACCTTGTTGGTGCCGCGGCGGGCGGGGTTGGCTTTGCCACCCGCGGCAAAGTCGGCCAGGCCGCTGGCGTCGATGGGGCGCAGGTAGGCTTTGACGGTGGTGGGGGCTTCGGCGGTGGTCATGGCAGGTCCTGTGGCAAAAAAGAAGACGGAGGAGAAAAACCCTTCGGCCCCGGCAGTGGGGCCTTGCCGTCGTGGTTTGCAACAGGTGTGCCAGCTTGAAAATAGGATGTAAAAATGCCTTATAGCGCTTTATTTAAAAGCGTAAGCAGCTATTAAAACAGTAGTAACGCCTGTGGCGTGATTTGCCAATTTGTCAACAAATGTCCACAAATTGGAAGGGCGCCATTCCCGTGGCGTGCGGCTCGGGAGCCCCGCGGCCCGGGGCCTCAGGGCTTGAGCCCGGCCTTTTCCAGTCGGTAGGTGAACTGGCGCAGCGTCAGCCCCAGGCTTTGGGCCGCCCGGGAGCGGTTGCCGTGGTGGCGGGCCAGGGCGTCGCCCAACTCGGCGGCGCTGTGGGACTGTGCACCCCAGTGCGGGCGCACCAGCGGGGACTCGGCGGCGAAGCCTTGGGTGAACGCAGGCGGGGGCGGCGCAGGGGGCACCGCCGCGGCCAGGCTGGGGGCGGTGGCCAGGTGGCGGGCCAGTTCGGGGGCGTGCACCAGCGGGTGGTCGGCCAGCAGCACCAGGCGCTCGATCACGTTGCCCAGCTCGCGCACGTTGCCGGGCCAGGGGTGGCGCTCCAGCAGCGCCAGGGCTTCGGGCGTGAGGTGCACGTTGCGCTGGTGCGCCTGGTTGGCGCGGCTGAGGAAGTGCAGTGCCAGGGGGTGGATGTCTTCGGTGCGTTCGCGCAGCGAGGGCAGGCGGATGGGCACCACGTTCAGGCGGTAGAACAGGTCCTGGCGGAAGCGCCCGGCCTCGGCGTCGCGGGCGAGGTCGCGGTGGGTGGCGGCCACCAGCCGCACGTTGACGCGAATCTCCTTGGTGCCGCCCAGTCGCACCAGCGTGCCCTCTTGCAGGGTGCGCAGCAGCTTGGCCTGCATGGCCAGCGGCAGTTCACCCACCTCGTCCAGAAAAATGCTGCCGCCGTGGGCCTGCTCGAACCAGCCCGCCCGTGCGCCCACCGCGCCGGTGAAGGCACCGCGTTCGTGGCCGAACAGCTCGGACTCGAACAGCGTGTCGGGGATGGCCGAGCAGTTCACCTTGATGAAGGGCTGGTCCCGCCGCCCGCTGGCCAGGTGCAGGGCGCGAGCGAACAGCTCTTTGCCGGTGCCCGATTCGCCCAGCAGCAGCACGGTGGCCTGCGATTGCGACACCCGCTCCAGCTCGCCCATGGCCTGCAACAGCGCGGGCGAGCGGCCAATGAGGCCGTAGCGGGCGGCGTGGGTGTCCAGCGCGTGGGCCAGCGCGGCGTTGCGGGCTTGCAGCTGCGCGGTCTGCTGGGCCACCAGCTGTTCCAGCTGCAGCAGCTGCCCGGCCAGCGTGGCCAGGGTGCGCAGCAGGGCCAGGTCGTCGTTGAGGTGGCGCTGGCGGCTGCGGATGCGGTGGCAGGCCAGCACGCCCACGGTGGCCCCGTTGACGGCGACGGGCAGGGCCAGAAAGGCCACGGTTTCCGGGGGAAGCTGGTCGCGGGTGATGGCCCGAAACAGGAACAGGGGTTCGGCGTCAATGTCCTGCACGATGGCGGGCAGGCCGGTGGCCAGCACCCGCCCGGTGATGCCCTCGCCCCAGGCGTAGACGCCGCGGGCGGTTTCGGCCGCGGTCAGGCCGTAGGCATGCTGGATGGCGGCGGTGCGCGGCGCGGCGCTGGAGGGGGCGGAGGTGGGCGCGGGGGCCGGGTTGGCCAGCACCAGGCGGCCCCGGTTCAGGCCCAGCAGCTCGCTCATGAGGTGCAGCATTTCGCGCAACACCGGCGCCGGGGTGAGGCTTTGGCCCACCAGCTTCATGACCTCGCGCATCCGCAACCGCTCTGGGCGGGCCCAGTCGGCGGGGGTCCAGGGGCGGTCGGCGGAGGGTGGTGCGGTCGGGGCGGGGGCCGCGGTGGCGTCGGGGCTGGGCTC
>DASUON010000494.1:0-2458 GCA_036276615.1 Burkholderiaceae bacterium | reverse complement strand
ATCCACTGGTGGTCCCCCGTGGCCTGCGCAAACAGGTCAATGGCCTTCTGGTCCACCGTCACCCAGTCGGTCACCGTCACCTCGGTGCCCACCAGGGGTTCCAGGTCGGTCAGCTGCTCGAACACCTTCATGCCTTGTCCTCTCGGTTCAACCACTCACAAATGCCTTGCCATTGCTCCAGGTCACGCGCCACCCGCCCCGGGGCCACATCGAACAGGGTGAGCCCGGCCGCGGCCAGGTGCACGTAGTTCTGGGTGTCGCGCAGGTACCCCAGCACCGGCAGGCCCAGGCTCTCCACAAACTCGCGCAAGCGCTCGGCGGCAATGGTGCGGGGCTGCACCCGCATGCCCACAATGCCCACATCCAACTCCCCCAGCTTGCGCTTGTCGGCCAGCGTGTCCAGAAAGTCTTTGGTGGCGTCCATGTCAAACACACTGGCCTGCAGGGGCACCAGCAGCTTGGTGGCCATGCGCATCACGTCGTTGAGCCGCCAGCCATGCAACCCGGCGGGGGTGTCGAGCACCACATGGGTGGTGCCTTTGGGCGGCTTGACGATGAGGTCGGGCGACACCTCCCAGGTGCTGATGGGCCGCGCCGTCTCGGGCCGCAAGCCCAGCCACAGGCGGGACGACTGCTGCCGGTCGGTGTCACCCAGCATCACGGCATGCCCCTGGCTGGCCATGTAGCCCGCCATCTGGGTGGCCAGGGTGGACTTGCCCACCCCACCTTTGGGATTGGCAACAACAACAACGGGCATGACTCACCTCCAAGAACAATGTTTGTGGTGAAACCATGATAGTGCCGCCCCCCGGGTCAGGGCGCTGTCACCCAGGCGGTGCTGCAGACCCGGTTGCACACCACGCGGTTAAGCTCTGTGTCTGCCCGGGGTTCCCACGAACCCGCCTTTTCCGATTGCCGACTGGCCGCACGGCGGCCCACCCACCATGTTCAATCCCAGCCAGGAAGATGTGCGCCGCTTCTTTTGCGACGTGTACCGCAAGCAACGCAGCGGCGAACCCATGGAAGCCATTGAAGTGCTCAGCGGCCAGTGGATGGACGAGCACCCCGAATACCACGCCGACTTTGCCGACCTCGACGCCGCACTGCGGCGACTGCAGGACCCCACCGACACCGGGCGCACCAACCCGTTTCTGCACCTGAGCATGCACCTGAGCATCAGCGAGCAATGCTCCATCGACCAGCCCCCCGGCGTGCGCCAGGCGGTGGAGCTGCTGGCGGCGCGGCTGGACTCGCTGCACGAGGCCCACCACGTGGCCATGGACTGCCTGGGCCGCATGGTGTGGGAAAGCCAGCGCAGTGGCCGCCCGCCCGACGGGCAAGCCTACCTGGACGAACTGCGCCGCCAGGCCACCCGGGACTGACCCACGGCACCCTCAGGGGCGCAGGTACACAAACCCCTCTTTGGCTTGCAGCCGGGCCGTTTCGGCCACACCCGAAGGCACGATCTTGGCCTCCATCACCAGCCGGTTGGGATCGATCTTGCGGGCCTGCAAGGTGTTGTTGCACACCCGGAACTCCACCCCCTTGGACGCCAGATCGCCAATGGCACCGGCAAAGGGTTGCTCCATCTGGTTGGTGGCCCCTTCCAGCAGGAAGTCGATGCCCAGGCCATGCGTCACCACCACGATCTTGACGGTGGGGTCCGCCGCCAGATGGTTGCGGATGTTGGCCATGGCGCGGGACGCTTGCGGAATGCCCTCGCTCATGTGGTAGACCACCTTCACGGGGTCACTGCCTGCGGCCACGGACCACAAGGGCAAGGACAACAACGCGCCGGCCAACACCAGCTTCAACGATTCACGGCGAGACGACATGAACAACTCCAACGATACGGACGGGGGTAAAAGAGACGAGGCCGTCGCATCATGGCCTTGCCATGAATCAAGGCCCACCAGACGCCCCCAAAACCCCACTGGGTTCGAGGTCACCGCCGGGTGTCGGGGTCGGTTGCGGTGCGGGGGGCCACCTGGGCAGGGGGTGCGGCGTCCGGGGAGGCGTCGGCACTGACCTGGCGTGCCCGCGGGTGCGCCGCGTCATACGCCTTGGCCAGGTGCTGGAAGTCCAGCCGCGTGTACACCTGCGTGGTGGCAATGTGTGCGTGGCCCAGCAACTCCTGCACCGCCCGCAAGTCACCGCTGGACTGCAACAGGTGGCTGGCGAACGAGTGGCGCAGCATGTGCGGGTGCACCGGCGTGACCAGCCCGGCCTGGGCCGACCGCTGGCGCAGCGCCTGCCGGGCTTGCTGCGGTGACAGCCGGGTGCCCCGGCGGTTGATGAACAGGGCTCGGTCCCCATCGGCATGCCGTTCTGACCCCGCCACCAGCGCAGCAGCGGGTGCCCACTGGTCACGCACGGCCAGCCAGTCGGCCAAGGCGCGCAGCGCCGCCCGCCCCACCGGCACCGTGCGCCGTTTGGAGCCCTTGCCCAGCACATGCAC
>DASUON010000493.1:0-7336 GCA_036276615.1 Burkholderiaceae bacterium | reverse complement strand
GACTCCAGCCGAAGCAGCGCGCCGTCGGCCAGCCGCCGTGCGGTGCAATCGCCCGCGGCAAACATGTGCGGGTCGGTGGTGCGGCCACAGGCATCGACCACGATGCCCCGTTCGCAGTCCAGCCCGGCGGCCTGGGCCAGTTCGTCGTTGGCCACAGCGCCCACGCCCATCAGCACCAGCCCGGCGGGGAGCACGGTGCCATCGGCCAGTGCCACGCCGTTCACCCAGCCATCGGAGTCAGCCGTGAGGTGGGTGGTCTGCGCGCCCAGCACCAGCTGGACGCCGTGGCCGCGGTGCAGTTCGGCGTACCAGTCGGACAGGGCCGGGGCCAGCACGCGCCCCAGCAAGCGGGGGGCGGCTTCCAGCACCGTGACCGCCAAGCCCTTTTTGCGGGCGGTGGCCGCCACTTCCAGTCCGATGAAGCCGCCGCCCATCACCACCAAGGGCAAACCGGTGGTGGCACAGCGGGCCAAGCCGTCGCTCAGGGCGCTGGCGTCGTCCCGGGAGCGCAGGGTCAACACCCCGTGCGCGTCTGCGCCCGGCAGGGGCAGGCGGCGGGGGCGCGAGCCGGTGGCCAGCACCAGGGCGGTGTAGGGCAGGGTGCTGCCGTCGGCCAGCGTCACGCAGCGTGCGGCGCGGTCCACGGCTGTCACCCGCGCATGGGTGCGCAGGTCGATGTGCTTGCGCGCCAGCATCTCGGGGGCACGCATCTGCAACTGGCCCGCATCCATGTCGCCCGACAGCCAAGCCTTGGACAGCGGTGGGCGATGGTAGGGGCCGGTGGCTTCGTCACCCAGCAGGGTGATGGCGCCGGTGTACTGCCCGGCGCGCAAGGCTTCGGCCGTGGACAGGGCCGCCTGTCCGGCCCCCACGATGACGATGCCTGCATCCGGCGTGGTGGGCGTGGGGGCGGTGGTGTTCATCGGGTCACCGGCTTCACTCTTGGGTTTCGGGCAGGTGCACCACCAACCCCTCCAGCGCCGGGCTGGCCTTGATCTGGCACGCCAGGCGGCTGTTGGGGCGGCGCTCTGCGGCCACGTTGTCCAGCATGGCCAGCTCGGCCTCGCTGGCGGGCAGCACCTTGGCCAGGAAATCGTCGGCCACGTAGCAGTGGCAGGTGGCGCAGGCGCACGAGCCACCGCATTCGCCCAGGATGCCGTCCACGCCATTGGCGGTGGCGCCCTGCATCAGGTTCCAGCCATCGGGCAGGTTGACGGTGGTGGCTTGTCCGTTGGCTTCGACGAAGGTGATGTTGGCCATGGGTGTCTGTCTCTTTCGGTGGTTTGCGTGTGCTTCAGGTGCGTGCCAGGGTCAGCACCAGCGGGCTGCGGAAGGTGGACGAGGGCATCCAGGGCAGTTGGTCGGCCACCCGGCGGTAGCTGGGCACCACCTTGTGGAATTCCTCGAACGCGATTTTGACCGCCAAACGGGCAATGGCCGTGCCCAGGCAGGCGTGCACGCCACCGCCAAAACCCAGGTGCCCGCGGGGCTTGCGGCCCAGGTCGTACACGTCTGGGTTGGGGTACTGGCGTTCGTCGCGGTTGCCGCTGCCGTAGGCCAGGCACACAAAGTCGCCTTCTTTCATGGTCTGGCCGTGCAGGGTCACGTCCTTCATGAGGCGGCGGCGGAAGCGTTGGGCCGAGGTGTTGAAACGCAGGCTTTCCTCCACGGCGTCGGGCAGCAGCGCCGGGTCGGCCACCACGGCGGCCTGGGCGTCGGGGAAGGTGGCCAGGTTGTAGGCCATCATCATCATGAAGCCGCCCAGGCTTTCCACTCCGGCCATGATGAGCGTGGTGGTGGTCAGCAGCACCTCGCGGTCGTCCAGTCGGTCGCCGTCGATTTCGGCCATGGCGAAGTGGCTGATCAGGTCGTTTTGCGGGTTGGCGCGGCGCAGGGCAATGACCTTGCTGGCGTAGTCCTGCATCCAGTTGTACGCGGCGATGTGCTCGGGGCCTTTGGCGCGGGTGCGGGCATCGCTTTGCACCATCAGCACCGCGTTGTCACGCACTTCCTGCTCGGGCACCAGGGCGTCGGCCCCCATGGGCAGGCCCAGTGCGGCCATCAGCACTTTCACGGTGAACTGGGACGACACCTCCTTGAAGTCGAACTCGTCCACGCCGTTCAATTGGCCGAACACCTGCTTGGCCACGTCGCGGATGGGTTCTTCCAGCGCCAGCAGGTTGCGCTTCATGAAGGCGTGCTGGATCAGGCCACGCAGGCGGTCGTGCTTGGGTGGGTCGGAGCTGCCCAGCGTGGCCCCGGCGCGGCCTGGCAGTTCGGTCATGAGGTTGCCGCTGGCGCTGGAGTAGGTTTGCCAGTCGTTGAGCGCGGTCACGATGTCGCTGTAACGCGACAGCACCCACATCTGGGCTTCGGCGCTCCAGAAGCAGGGGAACTCGTCGCGCAGGCGCTTGTAGAACGGGAACGGATCGGCGTCCACCGCCGGGGAATACGGGTCGAAGGCGAACATGCTTGTCTCCTGTTGTGGTTTGGGGTGGGTGGACTTTAGGTTTCCTGCCGCCACGCTGCACGGTACAAATGCCTGTTCAATTGGGTACTTTTGGTTCATTCTTGGGGCATGAGCCAACCTTCAGCACCTCGTCGTTCGGGTATACCCGTAGCCCCGCCCGCCATTCCGCGTTTTGACCTGTATGGCGAGGTGGCGGGGTCCGCGCCCGAGCTGCTGCACGTTGAGGAGGTGCAGGCCCGCAGCAGCCAGTACCAGTGGGAAATCGCCCCCCACCTCCACCAGGGGCTGTACCAGGTGTTGTGGGTGCGGCAGGGCTCGGTCACCGTGGCCTTGGACGAACAGCGCACGGCGCTGCCCGGGCCGGTGGCCATCGTGGTGCCCCCGGCGGTAGTGCACGGGTTCCAGTTCGCGCCCGGCACCGATGGCTGGGTGCTGACGCTGTCGAGCCGCTTCCTGTCGGAAGGAGACTTTCAAACCGTGGGTGCAGCCTTCGAAACCCTGTTTGCCGCCCCGCGCGTGCTGGACATGCGCGACGATGCCGAGGGCGCCCAGCGCCTGGATGCCCTGATGCGCGAGCTGGCGGCGGAGTTCGCTTGGGGCGGTCTGGCGTCCAACCCTTCTCCCACGCCCACCTGGCTGGCCCGTGCCTTGTTGTGGCGTCTGGCCCAGGTGCAGGATGCGCAAGGGCCGCACAAGGCCGGGCACCCGCGGCAGGCCTTGTTCACCCGGTTTCTGGCCCTGGTGGAAGCCCACCACCTGGCGCACTGGACGGTGGCGCAGTACGCCCAGCGCCTGGGGCTGAGCACCGCCCGCCTCAACCGGCTGGTGCGTGCCGCCAGCAACCGCAGCGCCCAGGCGCTGGTGCACGAGCGCCTCACCCGCGAAGCCTGCCGCCGCCTGCTGTACGTGGCCGCCCCCGCGGCCAGCCTGGCGCTGGAGCTGGGGTTTGACGACCCGGCCTACTTTTCGCGCTTCTTTCGTCGGCAAACCGGCCTGAGCCCGCAGCAGTGGCGTTTGGCGCAGCGCCGCTGAGGGTGTATAGGTTGCTATATTGGTGATAGCTGCTTACGCTTTATTCATAAGCGATGAGTGTCATTTTTATTAAATTTTTCTGCGCAAAGGGGCGACTGTCAGGTCACGGCTGGGGCAGGCACACGCGCCGTGGGGCGGGGCTTACATCTCTTGTCGCGCTTGCCGCCACACCGCCCAACCCCCGTTCAGCGCCAAGGCGGCCATCAACCCGGCCACCAGCAGGTCGGGCCAGGCCGACCCGGTGCCAAACACCCCCAGCGCGGCCAGCATCACGGCCACGTTGCCAATGGCGTCGTTGCGCGAGCACAGCCACACGCTGCGCATGTTGGCATCGCCTTCGCGAAAGGCGTACAGCATCACCGCCACCCCCACGTTCACGGCCAGTGCCAGCAGGGCCACCACACCCATGGTCAGCGCGTTGGGGGGCGTGCCGTGCCACAGCGACCACAAGGCATTGCCCAGCACGTACACCCCAAACCCCATCATGGACAGGGCCTTGACCGCCGCGGCCTTGGCGCGAAAGGCCAAGGCCGAGGCCAGCACCGCCAGCGACACGCCGTAATTGAGGGCATCGCCCGCGAAGTCGATGGCATCGGCCAGCAACGACAGCGAGCCCGCCTGTGCACCCGCCAGCAGCTCCACAAAAAACATGGCCGCGTTGAGGGCCAGCGCCGTCCACAGCACGCGGCGATAGCGGTTGAGGTTGACGATGGATTCAACGGGCGGCGCGTCGTGGCAGCACTGGCCGTGGCAGTGTTCGGACATGGGTTTCTCCTTCAATGCCTCCATTGAAAACCCTGGAGTCGCTACAGTGTCAAGCATGCAAATCAAAGACTTGGCGCGCCGCACCGGCGTGGATGTCGAAACCATCCGCTACTACGAAAAGCAGGGCCTGCTGCCCGCCCCCGCCCGCCGTGACAACGGCTACCGCGACTATGGCGACGCCCACCTGGAGCGCCTGTCCTTCATCCGCCATTGCCGGGCCTTGGACATGCCCCTGGCCGACGTGCGCCAGTTGCTCGGCTTTCTGGACCAACCCGCCGAGGGCTGCCTGGACGTGGAGGCGCTGGTGGACGACCAACTGGCCCGTGTGAGGGCGCGTCTGGCCAGCATGCAGGCGCTGGAAAAGCAGCTGTTGCAACTGCGCGCACGCTGCAATGGCGGCCATGTGGCGGCCAACGGGCAGCGCCACTGCGGCATCCTCGACGAACTGGTGGCTGCGGCGCATGGCGAGGCCTGCGCCTGCCACGCCGATGCCTGAATCCCGGGCCGGAGGTCAGCCCGCCAGCAGCCCCCGCAGCCAGCGGTGCGCCTCGTCGTGCTGGTGGCGCAGGTGCCAGATCAGGTACATGGGCAGCGGCGGGGTGGGCAGCGGCGGCTCGGCGCTGGCCAGCTCGCGCAGCAGGTGCTGGCCCAGCAGGCTGGGCGCGGTCACCAGCAACGGGCTGTGGCGCAGAAAGGCCGCCACCCCACCAAAACCGGGCACCGTGGCCACAAAGCGGCGCTGCACGCCCTGCTGGGCCAGCAACGCGTCCAGGCTCAAGGGGCGCTGCGCCTCGTACAACACGGTGATGTGGTCGCTGGCCAGGTAGTCGGCCAGGTCGGCGGGAGCGCTGCGCTGCGCCGGGTCCCAGAACACGCGGTAGCGGTCTTCGAACAGGCGCTTTTGCACGATGTCGCTGCCCTCGGGCGGGCGGGGGCTGATGACCAGGTCGCACTGCCCACTGCGCAGCATGTCCACGCTGGGCACGTTGGACGGCAGCACCCGCAGCGTGACCCCCGGGGCCTCGGTGCGCAGCCGCGCCAGCAGCGGGGGCAGCAGCACGTCGCGCTGCAAATCGTTGGCGGCAAGGGTGATGTGGGCCTGCCAGCGCGCCGGGTCGAACGCGCCCAGGTGGGCAAAGGCCTGCAGGCGTTGCAGCAGCTCGCGGGCCTCGTCGGCCAGCCGCACCGCCCGCGCCGTGGGCACGATGCCGCGGCCGTTTTTGACAAACAGCGGGTCGCCCGTCAGGCGGCGCAGCTTGTCCAGTTGGTGGCTCACCCCCGACTGCGTGACCCCCAGTGCCACCGCCGCGCCGGTGATGCTGCCCGCATCCACCACCGCCACCAGCAGGCGCAGGGCGTGGGTGTCGAGGTGGTCAGCCATGCGCGTGGATCCGATGATTCAATGGATGGGATGGATCAAAAACATCCAAAAACATCCAAAAACATCCATAACCGTTTCCCATGCTTTCCTCGGTTACTTTTCCGCGGTGTAGTAGGCCGACCTGCGCTCACCATGCTGGATCAGGGCACCTCGGGCCTTGAGTTTCTTGATCAGTTCCTTGGCCTGTCCCTCGCTGAGCCTGCACAGACCCATCACGTCCGCCCGTTTGATTTGTCCGTGTTGGCGCACGTAGTTCAGCACCAGTTGCTCGTTTTGAAGAGCGGTAAAGCCCGCCTGACGGGTGTAGGCTGCCCGGTTGCCTTGCTGCTGGTACACGGAGGCTGACAACGTGTAGCTGCGCCCGCGTGCTGTGCCGTGTGCTTCCACCAGCCCGGCTTCGGCCAGGGCTTCCAGCGTGCGCTTGGCGTTGGCTGCGTCGCGCTGGATGCGTCCGGCCAGTTCATCGGTGGTCACGCGTTTGAGTTCGCGTACCGATGCCAGCGCAATCAGGCTGTCAATGGGCAACTCACCACTGCGACGGCGCTCTTCTTCCACCACCATGCGGCGAAAGTCCAGGTCTGCGGCATCGGTGGGCAGGCGCACCACGACATTGCCACTGTCGGTTCGGCCGTAGTCCGGTGCCGGTCGACCGAACTTGAGCATGCCTCGGTAAATGGTGTCTACTCCCCGGCCCGAGCGCTCCACCAAGCCCACGCGCTTCATGGCATCGGCCAGTGCACGGTTGCGTGGGCGTGGTTCGGTGGTCAGCAGGTTGGCCAGTGTGACGCCGTCGACCAGACCGCCGGGGTTGCTCACCGTCAGTCCCGTGTCGTCGAGTCTCACGTGCACGGCACCCAGACGGTGGTAGTCGCGGTGGATCAGTGCATTGGCCACCGCCTCGCGGTAGGCCCCCATGTCCACCATGGGCACTGGCACCCGGAACAGGCCCACCTGAAGCTCTTGTTCAGGGTTGTAGGGGCGAAAGTTGGTTTCCAGCCAGTCCAGCGCCTTGAGCAGCGGAAAACGCCTGAATTCGTTGAAACGGACCGCTTCCCGCTCCAGCACTTGAAAGGCAAACTCGTGCGTGGGAACCCGTTCGCGCAGCGCGGACTCGCGCCCCACCATCAACAGGCCGCACAGTGTGGGTACGCGGCTGCCGTCGGGTTGGCGTGTGGTGAAACCCAATGCTCCGTCCAGCGCCTCGTCGTCCAGTTCCAACAACACGCGATCGCCCCCGTATTGCTGCACTGCTTGGCGCAGGCGCTCGCGTTCCAGCGGGTCGAAATCGGCCAACGTGGCATCTGCAACAGGCTGAGCCGACGTGTCGGCCAGTCCCAGGTGGGCGCGTCGGCTGGCGCGGTCGTGCGGCAGCATGGGGGTGCACTCAGGCGTGCCGTCGTGCCTAAGGCGGCGGCGCAGGTACACGCCCGCTGCGGTGGACACCTCGGTTTGCGCCTTGGGTACGGCGATGCGGGCCACCCGAGTGGTGCCCAGATCCACAGGGGTCACCTTCACTGACACGGCGGGCGAGGTGCGCGCGGCCACCAGCCCAGGCAGGCCAGCCAGCAACCGATGCTCGGCATGCAACCCCGTGGGGGTGCCGTCATCTTCCACCCCCAGCCAGAGTTCCCCGCCGTCGGTGTTGGCCAGACCTGCCAGAGCCTCGACCAGCTCATTGTCAGACAGAC